>JAKSDN010000367.1 GCA_022360075.1 Kiloniellales bacterium
ACATGGAGGTCACGACGTTGACGTGGGCGAGCCCGCCGCGCAGCCAGCCGACCAGGGCCGAGGCCAGGTCGATGATGCGCGCGGCGATCGAGGTCGCGCCCATGAGCTCGCCCATGAGAATGAACAGCGGAATCGCCAGCAGCACGACCGAGTTGGTGCCGGAGAACATCTGGATCGGCACCGTGATCAGGTCGATGCCGGAAAGCGCCATGGCCAGCGTCGCGGTGATCATCAACGCGAAGCCGATCGGCACGTCGAGCGCGATCAGCAGGAGCAGCAGGCCGACCACTGCGAAGGCCACGGCCTCAGCGCTCCCGCTTGTCCGACCGCCAGCGCCGCCGGATGTCGGCGATCAGGGCTGCGATCATCAAAACGGCGGCGATCGGCAACACGGCCATGAACCAGCCCTGGGCGATCTCGGCGGTCTCGATCTCGGTCGCGCCGTCGACCCGGATCATGCGCACGGCCTGCCAGAACAGCAGCCCCAGGAAGGCGATGATCCAGAGGTCGACGAAGGCGGCGAGTCCGCGCCGCCAGGCGGGCGGCAGCCGGCCGACCAGCAGGTCGAAGGAGATATGGCCGCCCCGCCGCAGCGCCAGATAGGCGCCGAGAAAGGCGAGCCAGACCAGCAGATAGCCGGGCACCTCGTCGGCGGTGACGCTGATCGCGCCGAAGGGTGCGTCGAGCGCGCGGTAGAGCGGCTGCGCCCAGTCTTGCCTCTCCGCCAGGCCGCGCAGCCAGCCGAGCACGGCGTAACGGTAGAAGACGTTGGCGCAGATCATGGCCGTGGAGGCCACCAGGACAAGGGCCGCCAGCGCCTCGACGCAACGATCGACGAGGCGCAGGATCATCGCGGCGGCCGATCCACGGCCGGGCGCGGCTTCACGCCGGGCCCATGCTCAGCGCGCGCCCTCGATCAGTTTCAGCCAAGCTTCGCCTTGGGAGGCGATGTAGTCGCCGTAGCTGGCCGCGGTCGCCTTCTTGAAGGCCTCGAGATCGACCTCGTTGATCTCCACGTTCTTCTTCATCTCGTCGAAGTACTTGGTCTCGAGCTCCGCGGCGATGTCGTAGGCCTGGGCCGTGATCTCGCGGCCGACTTCATCGAAGACCTGCTGCTGCTCGGGCGTGAGGCCATCCCAGAAGGACTGCGAAGCGAGCAGGAAGCTCGGCGTGTAGACGTGGTGGGTCAGGCTGAGCTGCTTGGCGACCTCGTAGTGCTTCTGCTCGTAGAAGCCGTAGGTCGCGGCCTCGGCGCCGTCGACGACGCCGGTCTGCAGGGCCGTGAAGGTCTCCTTCCAGGCCACCTTCTGCGGCGTCGCGCCCATCTGCTGGAACACGCCCTGGCGGAACTTGCCGCCGGAGATGCGGATCTTCAGGCCCTTCAGGTCCGCGGGCGCCGAGACCGGGCGCGCGCCGTTGATCACATGGCGAAAGCCGTTCTCGTAGATGCCGACGACCTTGACCCCGGCTTGGTCCTCGATCCGCTCGCGCACCGCCTGTTCCAGGCCCGCGTTCATGGCGCGCACGACATGGTCGCGATTGCTGAACAGCCAGGGCAGATCGAAGACGCCGAGCTTCTTGTCGAGCTTCAGCACGCCAGAGGCGACGTTGATCATCTCCAGCGAGCCGGCCTTGACACCGGTGATCAGGGCCTTCTCCTTGCCGAGCTGGCCGCCCGGGAAGAGCTTGAACTCGAATTGACCCGGCAGGCGCTTTTCGACCTCGGCCGCAAAGAGGCTCGACTGGGCATGCAGCGGCGACAGCGCGGAGACGTGGCTGGCGATGCGCACCTCCGTCGGCGCGGCCAGGGCGGCGCCGGCGATAGCGACGAGAAGGGCGACTGCGATGCCGGAAAGCAAACGTCTGATCATGACTGTTCCCCCTTAATTGAGAGCTCTTGATAAAAGCCAGACCCGCGGACGTCCCGCCGGCCTCCTAGCGAATCTCGATGCCGTAGTTGAACTTCGCAGCCGGTCCCCGTGAACAGCGCCATTCCAGCGCGCGCTCGTCGAAGTCGCAAGCCGTGCGCTCGATCACGATGACCGGATCGCCGGTCTCGATCGCCAGGGCCCGCGCCTGCGGTGCCGTGGCGATCTCGACCGTGAGACGCTCCCGCGCCCGCGCGACGATCTGCCCGCAAACCCGCTCGTAAAGCGGATAGAGCAGATCGCCGTAATCCTTGGTCGGGATCTCCATGAGTGCGCCGAACAGCGCTGCGGGCACCCAGATATCCTCGTCCAGGAGCGGCTCGTCGTTGACCAGGCGCAGCCGGCGCAGATGGATGACCGGCGTGCCGACCGGGAGCGCGAGATGCTCGGCGACGGCCGCCGAGGCGCGGCGCTGGCGCCGGCCCAGCACGCGAGCCTTGGGCGTCAACTGCTCGCCGCCCTTGTCGGTCAGGCGGAAGAAGCGGAACAGGGAGCGGCTGAAGTCCGCCTTGCGCACGTAGGTGCCCTTGCCTTGCCGGCGCTCCAGGAAGCCGTCGTGAACCAGGGTCTCGAGCGCCTTACGCATGGTGCCGAGCGCGACGCCGTAATCCTCGGCCAGGAGCTGCTCGGCGGGCAGCGCCTCTCCGGGCAACCAGACGCGCGCGGCGATCTTGGCGAGGATGTCGTCGCGCAGTCGCTGATAGAGCGGCAGGCGCGTATCGGGTGACACGGCCGGGGGCGCGCCCCGGGAAACTGCCGCGCCTCCCTCCGTCGACGCCATCCTTGGCTCCGTTAACTATAAAACACTAGTCCTCTAGAGGACTATAGTGCATAGTAAGGCATGGCTTCGGAGAGTCTGTCAACCAGAAGTCGCGCCGAAGTGCCGTCGCAAGCCGCGGCGGGAACGCCGCTCCTGGTCGACTGCCATGCCCATGTCTTCACGGCGAACTGCCGCCTGGCCGACAAGCGGCGCTACACGCCGGCCTACGAGGCGCCCTTCGAGGCCTATCTCGACGAGCTCGATCGGCACGGCGTCACCCATGGCGTGATCGTGCAGCCGAGCTTCCTCGGCGACGACAACAGCTATCTGCACATCAGCCTGGAGCGGGCGCGTGGCCGCCTGCGCGGCGTCGCGGTGGTCGAGCCAGACGTCAACGACCGCGAGCTCGACCGCCTGAAGGGCTCGGGCGTGGTCGGCGTGCGCTTCAATCTGCTGGGCGAGGCCTGGGAGAAGCTGACGGCGCCCGCCTGGCGCGACCTGGTGCGGCGCGTCGAGGCATTCGGCTGGCTGATCGAGGTCCAGGTCGAGGGGCGCGACCTGCCGGGCGTGCTCGACGCGCTCGAGGCATCGCGCTGCCCGCTGGTCATCGATCACTTCGGCCGGCCCAATCCGACCTTGGGCGTGCTCGATCCCGGCTTCCAGCGCCTGCTCGCCGAGGCGCCGGGCGGGCGCATCTGGGTGAAGCTGTCCGGGCCCTGGCGCTGCGGCGGCGTCGAGGCGGCGCGGCGCTATGCCGAGGCCCTGGCCGAGCGGCTCGGACCGGAGCGCCTGCTCTGGGGCAGCGATTGGCCCTGGACCCAGCACGAGGGCCAGAGCTACGGCGCCTGCCTCGACGGTCTCGCCGACTGGCTCGACACCGAGGACGCCAGGCGGCAGGTGCTTGCCCAGACCGCGCCGAAGTTGTTTCGCATCCCTCTCCCGTCGCCGCTCAAGGCGACCTCAAGCTCTTGACTCCGGCACTTCGGGCAGCGTGAGCCCTAGACGCTGCGCCAGCACCCGGCCGTTCTTGAGCAGATCGGCCAAAGTGTAGCGGTCGAGCACGGCGAAGAAGGCGTGCAGCGCCTGGTTCAAGACATGCTGCAGCAGACAGGGCCCGGCGATGGGACAGGTGTTGGTGACCATGTCGAAGCACTCGACCACCACCAGATCCTCCTCGCTCCAGCGCACCACCTCGCCGATGTTGATGCGCTCGGCCGGCACGGCCAGCAGCAGTCCGCCCTTGCGGCCGCGTAAGGTCTGGATCAGGCCGCGCTGCCCCAGGCGATGCACGACCTTCATCAGGTGGTTTTCGGATATGCCGTAGTGCTGGGCGATCTCACGGATCGTGCTGACCTGCTCGCCCCTCAATCCGAGGAAGATCAGCACTCTGAGCGTGTAGTCCGTATACCGGGTCAATCGCATGGCCGCGGCCTCCCGTTGGGACTAAAAGATGTATTTCATATATTGATTTTTGCCTGGCTCGTCATAACATGTAGCACGGACGCAGGTTTAGGGGCAGCCCGGCGTGATGGAGGGCCCGGTGAAAAAGCAAGACCAGATCTCCGAGACGGCGATCGCCCTGCTGGTTCGCCGCTTCTACACCAAGGTTCACGGCGACCCCTTGCTGGCGCCCGTTTTTCACACAGCGCTGGGCTTTGACCGGGCCGCTTGGGAGCCCCATCTTCAGGTGATGGACTCTTTCTGGTCGTCGGTGATGCTGACCAGCGGCCGCTACAAGGGCAACCCCGTGGCCGTTCATCTCGCCCTGCCGCGCCTGACGCCGGCGATGTTCGAGCGCTGGCTCGCGCTCTTCGCCGAGACGGCACATGAGGTCTTCGCAGAGCCGCTCGCGGAGGCCTTCGTGGCGAAAGCTCATCTCATCGCCACATCCCTGCAATCTGCGCTCAACAGACTCGGTCCATTACCGTCCGGACGGTCGTCGGACACGACCGCCGCGCGAAACGTCCATCCGCCATCGATCCCTTCAGCTTTGTCTGGAGCATGAGATGCGTTTGATTCCATCGGACAAGACCGCCTATCGACGGACGCCGGTTTTCACCCGCGACAGCCTGCCTCCAGCTCTCACCCGCAACCACAGCACCGCGCCGGGCGTCTGGGGCAAGATCCACGTGCTGCGCGGCCGCTTGGCCTACGAGATCGACGCGACCCAGGAGATGACCGTCCTGGTCCCCGGCGTCGACGGCGTGATCGAGCCCGGCGCCCCGCACCGGGTCGAGCCCCTGGGCGACGTCAGCTTCTTCGTCGAGTTCTATCGCTGAGCCGCGTCAGTCGACCGACTGCGCGAGGATCATGCTGATCTCGCAGAGCGACCGGCCGCTCTCTTCGGCCCAGGCATTGAAGGCCTCCTGCATGCGGGCGCGGGCGCGCTTGCCCTTGGGCGGGCTGTCGAGCGCGCCCCAATGGACCAGGGCACGCGCCACGTCGTCGGTCGGCACGAAGCTGTCCTTGCCGGCCATGCGCAGGAAGGTCGGCGCCGAGTTGCCGCCCAACTGCTTGAAGCGCTTGGCCAGATCGTCCCACAGGCCAACGATCTCGCTCTCCGGCCAGTCGGCGAGGTAGGCACCGAAGCTGCCTTGCTCCTCCGCGAGCACGCAGAATGCCGCGGCGTTGTCGCGCACGGCGCGCATCTTGCCGCCATGGCGGATCAGCCGCCGGTCGCTCAGCAGGCCCTCGATCGCCTCGTCGCTCATGGCGCGCACCCGCCGCGGCTCGAAGCCCTGGAAGACTTCCTCGAAGGCCGGCCACTCGGCGTCGACCAGGCTGTGCTTGAGCCCGGCGCGGAAGATCCTGAGCGACATCAGCGAGAGATAGCGATCGTCCGAGACGGCGCGCAGCGCCTCGGCCGTCTTCGG
>JAKSDN010001194.1 GCA_022360075.1 Kiloniellales bacterium
ACCGCCCTTCCGGCGCCAGATACGCGTCTCGGTAGGATTCGGGTGCTTTACGGCTAGGGTGGAGTCGGAATAGCGATGTCGCACCCGTGACGCTGAAAGATGCGTCGTGGCTCGCGATCGCAGCTCTGAGCCGAGCCCGGAGGCGTTCGCCCAAGGCATCGAGTTGCTCGAAGGCCGTATGATCCAAGGCTTCCATAGAGGCCAGACCCGCAACCAGTGAAATCGGATTGGCAGAAAAGGTCCCGCCTTGGGGCACGCTTGGTCCGCCCGCCTCGGCATCGAACACCGCCATGATGTCTTCGCGTCCGCCAACCGCGCCGATGGGCAATCCGCCACCGATGATCTTTCCGAGCGTGATCAGGTCGGGCTCGAGCCCATAGCGCGGCGAAGCGCCGTGATAGCCTTGACGCAGATTGAGCACTTCATCGCTGATCAACACCACATTGTGGGAACGGCATACGTTCTGAAGCGCTGCGATGAATGTAGGCTTCGGTGCGATCAATCCGGCGCGGCTGGGCATTGGGTCGACGATGACCGCCGCAAGCCGGTCTGCATGTTCCGCGATCAGCTGCGCGGTCCCTTCTGCGTCGTTAAACCTGAGTATCAACGTCTCGTCGAGCACGCTTTGGGGCGTACCCTCGTAGTACGGGACCGCGGTAGGTTCCTCTGCTGGTCCCCAGTTGTCAGGTACGGCCGATTGGCTGACTTCCGCCCAATCATAAGCACCATGATAGGCGCCCTCGAACTTGGCGACTGCGCTGCGCCGCGTAAAGGCTCGCGCCGCCTTAATCGCGAACATCACGGCCTCGGTGCCGGTACTGACGAAACGGAGTTTATCGAGACGCGGAATTCTGTCGCACAGCAAGTCCGCCAAAGCGATTTCGACCTCCGTTGGATGGGCGAAACAGGTACCGGCCTCCATCTGCCGGCGAACCGCCTCGACAACGGGCGCAAAGGCATGGCCGTGAATGAGCGTGGTGAAGTTGGCGCCGAGATCCAAGAAACGGCGACCATCCAGATCGACGAGATAGGCGCCTTCGCCGTGGCTTATGTAGCGTGGGAATGGGTCGCGCTCGACGGTGACACGTGTCGTACCGCCGGGGAAAACCTGGCGGCCCCGCGCAAACGCGGCGCTCGATTTCGACCCTATCGGCGCATGTTTGGCGGTCTCAGTTGATTTTGAAAGCCGTGTCACGAACGCGTCTCCTATGCAGGCGCGTTCGTGACGCTACGCTAATTTGATATATGATGCAACAAATTGCTTCTACGTAGAGCCCTCACTTCTTCACGACGCAGCTCAAACGCCGGTATCCGTCCCGCAAGTCGTTCTCGATCGCGGCCTTCACGGTCTGGCCATCGCGATCCTGAAGACCACGGATGGCCCATTGATGGTTGGCGGCGCCGCGCCGGGCGACCGCATACTCGGGATAAAGCTTGTTCAGGGTCGGCCCAATTCGCATCCACAGCGATTCGATCATCGCCACTAGGCGCGGCATGGCGGACAGATCATAGATCCGGAAGTGAAAAGCCTTGTTGAGCTTCAGAACATCGCTATAGCGGCCGTCGTCCATGGCCGCGTTCAGGTCGTCCTGCGTAGCGTTGAGAAATTCTATGTCGCGTTCCCGAACCTGGCTTACGGCCTCAAATGCGGCCAAACCTTCAAGATTAAGGCGTATCTTTGTCACTTCATCGAGGCCATCCATAGTCAATTCGGGAACGACCACGGTTTTGGGGCCACGGTTGATCAGGGCGCCATCGGCGATCAAACGGTTGATAGCATCGCGGGCTGGCGTTGTGCTCACCCCCAGCGCCTCGGCAACGGACCGCACGGTGAGTTTGGAGCCGGGCTGAAACTGCCCGCCCACTATGCTGTCGCGCAAACGCTCATAGGCGCGCTCGCCCAGGCTACTTTGCCGGTTGAGCGGTTCGATGGGCGATGCGCCTCGTTCCTGCATGTCTTTCATGGCCGATTCTCCAAGCGCATAAGGACAGCGCATGTGTACCCGCTTGACAAGATGTGATTTGTTGCATCAAAATCCCAGCCTGTTCTGCCAAGCCTGCCCCCGGGCAAGCTTGGTTTGTGCTGAATTCCGCAGAAAGTTGGTGCAGTGAGCGAAGCGGCAAAAGGACCAAACGCGATCGGCCGTGCCGTTCACGTGGACCGTATTTCGAAGCACTACGGGTCGTTAGTGGCCGTCGACGGTGTCTCGCTCCATGTCGAGGCGGGCGAGTTCGTGTCTTTACTTGGCCCTTCGGGCTCGGGCAAGACGACGCTCTTGATGATGATCGCCGGGTTCGAGCGTCCGGACAGCGGGACGCTCATGATCGGTGGGCATGACTTTACCCATGTGGCGCCCAACCGCCGCGGCGTCGGGATGGTGTTCCAGAAATACGCCCTCTTCCCGCACATGACGATCCGCGAGAACATCGCTTTCCCACTCAAAATGCGTAAATTCAGCCGCCAGGAGGTGGCACGTCGCGTTCAGGCGGCACTAGAGCTGGTTCGCCTCGAGGGATACGGCGACCGCACCCCCAGCCAGCTATCCGGCGGCCAACAGCAGCGTATTGCAGTCGCACGCGCACTGGTGTTTGAACCGCCCGTGCTCTTGATGGATGAGCCGCTCGGCGCGCTCGACAAAAAGCTGCGTGAGCAGATGCAAATTGAGATCAAGGCCATCCAGGAGCGGCTCGGCGTGACCGTGATCTATGTCACGCATGATCAGGAGGAGGCTCTGACCATGTCCGATCGCGTGGCGGTCATGGACAAGGGGCACCTGGTCCAGGTCGGCACGCCGATTGAACTGTATCAGGCGCCGGCATCTCCTTTCGTCGCCGACTTTATCGGTAAGATGAACTTCATCGACGCCGAGTTCGTCGGCGGCGACGACACCGCGGTACAGGTCCGGGTGAACGAAGACACCACGATTCGCCTGCCGCATGAAAACAACGGTGCAACGCCGTCGTTTCGCGGCGGTGACAGGCTGAGGGTCGCGGTGCGGCCGGAGCAGATCGCGCTGGCGCCGGCGGGCAAGGGCGGACCTAGCGCAATCTCCGGGCAGGTGATGGCGACGATATTCGTTGGCGCGCATCAGGTTTTTCTGGTGTCCGTTGGAAAGGCCGCCGTTGAACCACTTCATGTCCAGGTCCCAACCTCCGACAGCTCGGCTTTCGAGCGCGGCGAAGCCGTGGACCTGGTTCTAAAACAGGGTGCATTTGCGGTCTTCGAGGCATCCGCCCAATGAGCGATATCGCCGCGCCGTCAGAGTCGAAACCGAGCGCGCGAAGCTGGGTCCGTCTCGTTGGCTCGTCTTCGGCGAGACGCTATTCAGCCGCGCTGTCCCTGGCGCTGATCGCGCCGTGGCTTCTCCTTCTGCTTCTTTGTTTCTTGTATCCGGTCGGCAGGCTTCTGGCGGGCAGCGTCTTCGATCCAAGCTTCACCCTGGCGCACTACCAGCGGATTTTCGACCAGCCACTCTACCTGAACATCCTCTGGCGCACGCTGCAGATTGCCTTTTTCGTAACACTTGGGGCTTTCCTGCTTGGCTATCCGGTCGCCTTTGCCATGGCTCGGCTGAGGGGACACTGGACGCTGATCGTCGCCGCCTGCGTGCTGATCCCACTTTGGACGTCGATCCTGGTGCGGTCCTATGCCTGGATCGTGATTCTGCAGCGGCGCGGTGTCGTGAACACGCTGCTGACCGACCTTGGCATACTCGCCCAGCCGATCAAGCTGCTCTACACGGAAGCCGCGGTGATCGTGGCCATGACACACGTGCTCTTGCCGTTCATGATCCTTCCGATCTTCAGCGTGTTGCGCACCGTCCCCGAAGAGCTGCCGCGCGCCGCCTTCAACCTGGGCGCCGGGCGAACGACCGTCTTCTTCAGGGTCATCCTGCCGCTTTCACTGCCCGGCGTCTTCGCTGGCGCGCTCATGACATTCATCCTGGCCCTGGGCTTCTACATTACGCCCGCGCTGATCGGCGGACCGCAGACTCTCATGATGGCGACCCTAATAGGTCAGCAAACGACCGGCCTTCTCAATTGGCCCTTCGCAGGCGCGTTGTCGGCTGTGCTGCTCGTTGTGACCCTAGTACTAGCGATCGCTTTCCGCAGGGTCCTGGCCTTCAACAAGGGGTTCCAGGATGCATCCTAGGCCAAAAGTCGGGCTCCACCGCACTTTTGCGCGCGGTCTGCCGATCGCCGGCATCGCATTCGCGCTGCTGATCGCCTTTATCCTGTTTTTCCTCATGTTGCCTACCTTGATCGTGATTCCAATGTCATTCGGTACGGCGAACTACATAGAGTTCCCGCCAAGCGGTCTCACGCTGCGCTGGTACCTGGAGTACTTGCAGGATCCCGAGTGGATAAGCGCCACTCTGTTCAGCCTCCGCGTTGCACTGGCGACGACCATATCAGCAACAGTCGTCGGCACGCTGGCGGCGATCGCTCTTGTCCGTGGCGACTTACCCGGAAAGAGCCTGATTCAAGGCTTGACCCTGAGCCCGATGGTCATCCCGCACATTGTCGTCGCCGTGGCGCTCTATCTGGTGTTCGCGCCGCTACACCTGACCGGCAACTTTTTCGGTTTCCTGATCGCGCACACCGTCCTCGCGGTGCCCTACGTCGTTTTGACGGTATCGGCCGCGTTACAGCGCTTCGATATCACTTTGGAACTGGCGGCGCTCAATTGCGGCGCGAGCCGCGCCCAGGCCTTTTTCCGCGTCGTCTTGCCTAACATTCTGCCCGGCGTGGCCGCCGGTGGAGTCTTCGCGTTCCTGACCTCCTTCGACGAGGCGACGGTTGCGTTCTTCATATCGGGAATCGAAGGCAAAACGATCACGCGTAAGATGTTCGAGGACATCGACTTTAACCTAACGCCGGTGATCGCGGCGGTCTCGACGATTCTGGTGGCCGCCTCGCTCCTTCTGATGGCCGGGGCGCAGTTGCTGCAATCACGTCAGTCGAGGTCAGGTAAATCGTGACGGGGCGTCGCTGCGGGTCGCGCCGTATCGCCAGCTCAGACAATCGCCAGCGGCGTAAGCGGCGATCCCGAGGCACCGGGCAATCGCAACGGTGGTGCGGTGAGAAAAAAGGCGTGTCTCGCATTGGCCCGAAGCCACCGCGCCAGTTGTCCAAGATGCCACAATTCACCGAGTGGCATGCCGATCTTGAACAGGCAATGCTCGTGCAATGGCGCGGCGGCAACGGGCGTTGCAGCCGGCTTCGCCGGCAGGGCCTCTACAGCGTAGTTGTCGGCCGCCAGCGCGGCGACTCTGGATCGCGTCAGCCAATCGAGCAAAGCCTCATCGCGGCCGTCGAGCTCCAAGGCGTGGGCGGCAAGATCATCGAGGTCCGGCTCGCCCTCCATTGCCAAGAGGTGGTCCGCAAAGCCAGTGTGCAGGCAGAGGATGTCGCCCGGCCTGACCGTGATCTGGTCTTTGCTGATCACTGACTGGATATCGGCGAAGGACACACATCGGCGTTCGGAGCCGAATTGAGCCTGTAGGTCAATCAGTATCCCGCGCCCGGCAACGCCCTTGGCCGCCATAGCGTCGACACCCAGCGGGCCGGCCGACGAAATGAAACCGCCCTCCCCATCCGGCTCGACGCGCACATGGGACCCGGCGCGGAAGCCGTTGTAGTACACAAGCTCGGCCGTGCCGTCACCATCGGCGTCGAACAGCGCGCCGCCATGGGCAAGAGAATCCCACTGCGTTGAGTATTGACTGTGGAGTGCGACCCAATCGTCACTGATGACGTCGGTCGCGCCCGCCTGTTCGGAGCCCAGTGCGTAGTTGTAGTTGGGTTTCGTGCCGCGCATGGTTGGGCGCAGAACCGGTGGCTTGCGCCGTGGGTTGAGTACCGATCCGCCAGGGCGATCGAGCGGCAAGGAGAGACAGAAGACCTGGCCGGTCTGGATTTCCTGGCGCGCCTGGAGAAGCGCATTCGGCGTTAGATGGTTGAGCGTGCCGAGCCGGTCATCGGGGCCGAAATCGCCCCAGTTCGATCCCGGCGGCCGACGGGTCCATCGCCTCTTCTCATCAGATGGCACGGTGATCTACTCCCCTTGATGAACCCGCTCGTGGAAACGGGGCGCTCGGTGTATCCGCACGCCCCGTTTTATACACCACTCTCCGTGGTCAATCCGGTTGTCCACCGTCAGGCATCTGTTGAGCCCGGGCCCGTCGGTTGCCTACTGTGCCAGCCAACTGGTCCAGCGTTCGACAATCTCGTCTTCGTTGTCACTGAGCCATTGATAGTCAACCGGAATGATGCCGTCGACATTGTCGGGATGGGTCGGCTGTTGCACCTGCTCCTCGGGTGAAAAGAAGGAAACCGCGGATTTGGTCGAGGGCGCCAGATTGCCGGCCACCGCAAAGGCATGCTGCGCCTCCGGATTGTCGAAGTACCAGTTCAGGAACCGGACCGCGGCCTCCTTGTTCGGGCCGTCCTTGAACACGATCCAATGCGCCGCATTCAAGGTCGCGCCGTCCCAGACCGGGGTAAGGGGCAATCCCTCCTTTTGCAGGAATCCCAGGCGCGTGCCCCAGATCAAGCCGGCGACCACTTCGCCCTCGCGAAAGGCACGCTGGATCTGGTCGCCTGTGCTCCACCACACCGCGACATGGGGACGGATCTCGTCCAGCTTGGCAAAGGCGCGGTCGAGGTCCAGCGGGAATATCTCGTCATGCGGCACGCCGTCGGCGGACAGTGCGCCGACCAATACGCGCCACGGCGTGCCGAAATTCTGCAAGGCGCGCGGGCCGGGGAAATTCTCCACATCCCAGAATTCTTTCCAACTGGATGGGATTTTGCCGCCGTCGAAGGCTTCCGTGTTGGCTGTCAGCAGCGTCGCGCCGAACACGGGAAGAATGCCGTAGCGATGACAGGTCGCCGGGACGCCATCGGAATGAGCCTTTGGTACCCGGATGCATTTTTCCCCCAAGTCCTCCAGGTAAACCTGCCGATCCGGGTTGAAAACGTCGCTCGAGCCGCCTTCCATCATGTCCCATTCAAAGTTGCCGGCATCGGTCATGGCTTGAATCTTGGCCCAGCGTTCGCCGAGCGCACCGCTGACGAAGACCACCTCTATACCCGTCTCCTGTGAGAACCGGTCAAACACCTGCTCCTTCATGATCTTTTGATACCCACCGCCAGTGGCCGCCATAACGAGCCGGTCGGCGCCATGTGCGGGACCGGTGGCCAGCCCCATCGCGATCGGCGCCAATACCGCTAGTGTGGCAAGAGCGAGGTGACGCGGCGCGCCGCGACGATTTGGTGATTTGGTCATCGCATGTTCTCCCATTGAAGTGATCCACTGGCCCCTGATCCATTTTGCAATTTGATGCAACATAATATACGTCTTGACGCCAATGTCGACACTAAATCGGTTTTTGTTGCACCATAAAGAGCGGACTTGCCACCATGCCTCGAGTTCTGATCGCCGGGCTGTTCCACGAGGGCAACAGTTTCAGCAGCCTTGTCACCGGTGAGGAGAGCTTCACGGTCACGCGCGGAGAGGCCTTGCTGGTGCAGGCGCTGGATTCGGGCTCCGCTCTCGGCGGTGCAGTCCGGCATCTTCAAGGGCAAGACGCCGAGGTCATTCCAGCGGCCAGGGCCATGGCGCCGCCCGGCGGGCCGGCTGCGACCGTGTTCTACGACGCCTTCCGACAAGAACTGCTGGAAGCCGTGAGCCGACACGCACCTGACGGCATCTATCTCGACCTCCACGGCGCCATGGTGACCGAGGCGCTCGACGACCCCGAAGGCGATCTGTTGGCCGCACTCAGGGATGCAGCCGGAGAGGCCGTTCCCATCGCCGTAAGCCTGGACCTGCACGCCTATGTGACAGAGCGCATGCTGCGGAATGCCGACATCGTCGTTGCCTGCAAAGAGAACCCGCACACGGACTATCATGTCGCCGGCGCAAGGGCCGCCGAGTTGCTGCTCAAGACACTGAGCGGTGCGACAAAACCAGTCACTGTCGCGATATGGCTGCCGCTGATTATCGGTGCACAGATGGAGACGGCACACGGGCCGCTGTCGCATTTGCACGAGATAAGGCGGCAATGGCTTCAACGATGTGGTGCGCTACTGGATGTATCGATCTACAACACCACGACATTGGTTGATGTGCCTGGTGGCGGCCAATGCATCACGGCAATGGCCGACGGTGACACAGGGCCGGCGCGCGAAGCGGTGGAGGCTTTAGCGCGTGCCCTGTGGGACCTACGCGATGCATTCACGCCGAAATTCCCGTCGCTGGCTTCGGTGCTGCGCGACGTGAAGAACGGCACTCTTGCACGGCCGACAATCTTGGGAGATCAGGGCGACCGGGTGCTTGCCGGCACACCCGGGGACGGAACTGCAATTCTAACGGCCCTATTGAACGATTGGCCGGATCTACGTGCCCTTGTCCCGATTACGGACCCCAATGTCGTGAGGATCGCCAGAGATCTCGGCATCGGCAGCTTGTTCCACAGCACGATTGGCGGCCAGTGGTCCAAGGGAATGGAACCGCTCGAAGCCGAATGGCTGGTTGCCGGTTTGGGCGATGGTCACTTCGTTCAACAAGGCCCGTTTCTTGCCAATGAGCCAGCCGAACTCGGAAACACGGCTCTTATACGGACTGGCAACGTGACGGTGATGGCAACCAGCCATCCGGGCTTTAGCCAGGATCCGCAGGCGTTTCGCAGCCAAGGTGCCGAGCCAACCGAGTACGACGTGGTCATCACGAAGTCGGGCTACCATTTCAAACTGTCATTCGCATCGATCGGTCCCTGTGTGGTGGTCGATACGCCCGGAATATCCAACTACCGGCCAGGAGCACTCCCGTTCCGGAAGCGGAGGCCGATCCACCCGGAGGACGATGTCCCGCCGGACTTTCGTATCAGCCTGTATCGCTAGACCAGCCGATCGCTCGCTTACTCAGAGACTTAGAGCAAGACTGACTCGATCGTCTCATTCGTTGTTCCTCGAATGGCCTCCGGGAAACCCAGGGCGCCTCATTGCGCTCGCTTCTTCTTGCAAGAACTCACGGACTCAGTGCTCAACACCGCATAGCCGATCGCCGTGAAGTGAGAGTTGATTCGCTTGAGGTCTCGGGCCATGTCAATGTGCATGCTAGAGGTCTCTATGCTCTCGGCACGGCCGTAACGGAGCCGCTCCAAGTGGCGCTCCCCTACTTCCTCCTCAAGCAGGCGTATTTCATTCTTGTCTTTGATAAGTTGCCGAGCGGCAGTCGGGTTTCCGGAGACAAATGCGCTGAGTGCGAGTTGAAGGTGGTCAGAGACTCGACCGTGGAGTTGTCGGAGATCGCTCCAGCCCTCCTCGGAAAACGACAACTTGTTGCGTTGCTTCTTTTGAGCACTCTTACGCAGGTTCCTGCCAATGATGTCACCGACATGTCTGAGGTTTGTCGTGAAGCTTAAAAGTTGCCTGCATCTACGGCCCTCCGTTTCCCCCAATGGCTGGCCGGTCAGATCCGCCAAATAGAGCTTTATAGCTTCGTGCAGTTTCTGCAGCTCGCTATTCAGGTCGCCTAATTGATCTGCCGCGTTTCGGCCATACCATACGGCTCGAAAGCTTCGACCACTTTGACCAGCATCTCTTCGACGATATCGGCCATCCGCAGGGCCTCGCGGGTTGCGCCGGCCAGAGCCAGCGCCGGTGTCTGAGAAACGTCCTTCTTGAGATGACGCGGTCCGCCTTCTTGCCGCTCTTCCGCTGCTGGCAGGAGACATTCAACGAATCGAGCCATGAGATGGACCAGGGGCAGTCCGACCAATAACAAGATCAGGTTAAAGAGAGTATGGAAATTAGCCACCTGGCGGGCTGGATCCGTGTCAAGTTTGGCGACAAACGACATCATGTCGCTGAGCAGAGGCAGCACAGCAATGACGGCTGCCAGCCGGAATAGCAAGTTGCCCAGTGGTATGCGACGGGCCTCTCTCCTGCTTCGAAGTGTAAGTACTGCGGGGATGATCCCCGAACCGATGTTGGCCCCCAAAACCAGAGGAAATGCAATGGCTGGCGAGACCACACCACCAGCGGCGAAACCCACAACCAGCAACACCAAGGCAACGCTGGAATGAAACAACCACGCCAGGCCGGCACCAATCAGTACTGCGACCACGACTTCCTCAGATAATGCAGACAGCAAAGTTTCCAGACCAGAGCTCAAGCGCAGCTGTGCCGAGGCACTGACCGTCAGGTTAAGGGCTAGGACCATAAGGCCGAGCCCGACAATCACACGGCCCAAATGCCGATACAGCGGCTGTGGACCAGTCATGAATCACAGCACGCCAAGCACTAGAAGGATCGGCGATAGCCAGCTGAAATCAAACGAAAGGAATTGTACAACATTGGTTGAGCCCAGATCGGCACCGAGCGTCAGCGCCAGGGCTGGAGCCAGTGCGATAGATCCGCGTCCGGCAAAAGACACCGCCAGCAGAACCGTCGCCGTCGAGCTTTGCAGGGCAGCGGCTATGGCAAAGCCGGCGAGTGCTGCTGTCGTCCAACGGCGGGTCGCCCGCCCGACGTATCTGCGCAACTCGACACCAAAGGCGCGTAACAGTCCTGTGCGCACCATGCGGGCGGACCAAAGCAGCAATGCGGCCCCGCCTGCTATGTGCAGCAGAATTTCGTGGCCTGACATGATCCGCTCATTTCCGCCGACTCAACGTGCGCCAGTCGCAAGACAAGCATCGAGTTGTTCGGGGTGATCTGTATAGCCCGTCGCAGCCGACGCAGATCATCTATTTGCTGCAACTACTCTTGGTTCGTTCCAGGGGCCATAAATCTCAGTAATCCGGTCGCGCACACTGGCAATGAAGGTTTCGGTTACTGGCTTCTCGTGAACTACCGAGTACCAGAGGCCTTGCTCTGTAGCGTAGGACTGCATGCGGCGCATAGCTTCCGCCACGTCATCCCAGGTGACGCCCATCGCCTCAGGCCGGATGTCCACGCCAACACTGTGGATGGCTTGCAGCATCGCATCGGCCTTGTTGTCCTGCAGCGCAGAAACGATGAAGACACCTAGCGACACGGGCTGTCCGTGGATAAACGGCTTTCGCGTCAAATACTCCAACGTGTAAAAGAGGAAGTGTTCGCTGCCCTCGATATGCCTGGGATTCCAACCGTAATTGTGGAACGCAGCTCCACCCCATTGTATCGCCTTCGTCAAGACGCGGATGCCGTTCTCGTTGACATCGCGAATATCATCGAGGTTCGCCATCACGGAATTGAGGACCGCACTGGCGTCTGCGACCATGCGGTCGTCATAAGGCCACTTCGCCTCGCATTTGCCGACATCCTGCGCAAACTTCCAATCGAAATGTGCCGTGTGATAGCAGAATATATCGCCGACACCGCTGCGATTGAGATATGCAGGCGCATTCTGGATGATGTCAAAATCCACATAGACGGCTTCGGGAACGGCCCAAGCCATATAGCGAACGTTGCCATCGAAACGAAGCGCCGCGCGCTGCGCGAATGGCGCATTGACGCTGAGTGATGTCGGAACATGCCAGAGCGGTAGTTTCCGGTTCCAGGCGATGAGTTTTGCAACGTCAACTGCTTGTCCGCCACCCAAGCCGATAACGGAGTTGAACTTCGGAAGCTCTTTGAGCTGCTCGATGAGCGTCTCGTATTCCAACGTTCTCACAAAGAACACGTCGGCCATGTTCTCGTCGAAGTGACGTTTGAACTTGCTCCACAAGTCCTCCATGGTCACAACCAGGTAAGGCCAAGGAGCAAAGTTGGGAATTTCACCAAGCAGGTTTCGCCCAAACACTGTTGGAAACAAACTTCCCGGCTGGTCGCCATTCATACTTGATTCTCCTTCTAGCTGACTGTCACAGAGTCCGATTGCGGGAGTTGGCCGCCGCGCCGCGGTTCCACCCCGGTGTTTAGAGCGAGGACTTTCTATTCGACGGCTGTAACCTTGCTCGCCCGCTCGAAGACCGCCGGCCTGTAGCCTTTCGCCTGGGCCAACGGAACGGTCAGCAGTTGTACCGGTACGATCTCCAGTATCGGCAGCAAGGTGGGGACGGCTTTTGGGATTGAGATGAAAGACATACGCTCGATCGAGGCGCAGTCTGCCGCGCCGGGTGAAATCAATGCGACTTGACCACCGGCCAGGCAGATCTCCTCGGCGAGCCGTCGGTTCAGGCGGCTCGTTTCATCCGGACCGGCGAAGACGACTG
>JAKSDN010000506.1 GCA_022360075.1 Kiloniellales bacterium
CGAAGCGCTGGAAAAGACCTTCAAGGCGATCGGAGCGGAGCTTTCCAACCTTCGCATTTCCGAGTAGCGCATCCACGCTTCCGGTTTGGAGAGAAGGCGGCTAGTCCCGGTGACTAGCCGCCTTCTCTCTGTTTTTCTCGATGGATCAGAGCCTTAGTCTCGAGTAACCGGCGGTGGCGGCAGGCCGGTCGCAAGCGACAGTGAGTCCAATCGGCTTGGCCTGTCTGATTGGGTCGTAAAATCAAGCTATGGGCTTCACATATTGTTTACCTGTCAAGACTATGACCATCGGTAGGTTCACTGAATCAGGCGGAGATAAAGATGCTCGCTCAGTTCAAGCGCGAGTCCTCAAAGGGGCAGAGCTCGGTCTCGAAGGACGCTTTCGCAGCGATGGTCCAGGACATGCCCGTGGCGGTCATGACCTGCGACCTGCATGACTTCCGAATCAACTATGTCAACCAGGCTACGATCGACAATCTGAAGGGCATCCAGCACGCCCTGCCGGTCAAGGCCGAGGAGATCGTCGGGCAGTGCATCGACATCTTCCACAAGAACCCCGCCCACCAGCGGGCCTTGCTCTCCGATCCGAAGAACCTGCCGTTCAAGGCGCATATCGAGATCGCCGGCGAGACCCTGGATCTTCTGGTCACCGCCATCATGCAGGGCGGCAAATACATCGGGCCCATGCTGACCTGGTCGGTGATCACGCAGCAGGTCGCGCAGGAGGCCAACACCGCGCGCTTGATGCAGATGCTCGACGAGATGCCGGTCAATGTGATGCTCGTCGACAAGGACAGCTTCGAGATCACTTACGTCAACAAGACCAGCATCGACACCCTGCGGCCGCTGTCGCACCTGCTGCCCTGTCCGCCCGATCAGCTCCAGGGCAAGTGCATCGACGTATTCCACAAGAATCCGTCCTATCAGCGCGGCATCCTGTCTGATCCGAACAACCTGCCGCACACGGCGAAGATCGCGCTCGGCGACGAGACCCTGGACCTGCGAGTCTCGCCGATCCGCAACAAGGACGGCAGCTATATCGGCCCCATGCTATCCTGGACGGTGGCGACGGAGCGGGTGAAGCTCGCCGACGACTTCGAGCGCAACGTGGCGGCCGTGGTCAGCGCGGTGACCAGCGCGGCGACGGAGATGGAGTCGAGCGCTTCGTCGATGTCGGCGACCGCGGAGGAGACCAACAATCAGGCCTCCACCGTCGCCTCGGCCTCCGAGCAGCTCCGCTCCTCGATCGAGGAGATCGCGCGCCAGGTCACGCAGTCGACCCAGATCGCGAGCAGCGCCGTCGAAGAGGCGACCCGATCCAACGAGATGATCACCGGTCTCAAGGAAGGCGCCGAGAAGATCGGCGCGGTGGTCAGCATGATCCAGGACATCGCCGAGCAGACCAACCTGCTGGCCCTCAACGCGACGATCGAGGCCGCCCGCGCGGGCGAGGCCGGCAAAGGCTTTGCGGTCGTGGCCTCCGAGGTCAAGGCGCTCGCCAACCAGACCGCCAAGGCGACCGAGGAAATCGCCCAGCAGGTCGGCGAGATCCAGACCTCCACCGGCTCCGCGGTCGAGGCGATCGGCTCGATTACGAAGATTATCAACGACATCAGCGAGATCTCGACGACCATCTCCTCGGCGGTCGAGGAGCAGGGTGCTGCCACCCAGGAGGTCTCGAAGAACATCACCGGCGTGTCGCAGGCCTCGAACGAGACCGGACGCGTCGCGCAGGACGTGACCTCGGCGGCCAGCGAGCTGTCGCAGCAGGCCAACGAGCTGCAATCACGGGTCAACGACTTCCTCAAGGAGGTCCGCGCTCTCTAGACCGGGCTGAGCGGGCCGCCCCCGCCAAACTTGGCGGCCCGTCGTCCATCGCCACCTTCCCACCGCGAGCCAGACGGCGATGAGCGAATTTCCGGTCTCGAGCCAGGTAGCCGGTCCATAAGACCGGCTACCTGGGCTCACCCTCGGCGCCTCGCGCAACAGGGCCCCGCCTTCGTGGCGGGGCCCTGTACTACTAACTTCGAGATTCCTCGCAGCTCGCGAGGATTTTTCTGTAGCCGACTTACCTGTTTCGATAATTCACAACGGAAATCTTGACACGCGCGCAGCCTTCAAGCGCCCCTGATCGCCCTTCAGCCTCGCCCCTACCTCCTCACGCTGCGACAGGCTCAGCATGAGGGGCTGGGGTTGAACGTGCGGAAAAACCAAAGGTCAAGATCGCCAACGCTCGATCCAACCGTCGAAGCCTGCGGAACCACCACTCGCTCGCAATACAGCCAACCTTTGGTTGCGGCTATGCTGCGCTGTGTCCTTTCGAGATAAAAGACTTCAATGGCCGCGCAGGGCCTCGGCGCCGGCGACCTCTAGGCTTCTATCCAACGCTCGCCGGATCGATCGGAAAGCTGCAGGCGACCAACTGATCGATAGCCCGGCCATCGCTCGAGACCGGCAGAACGACTTTCTCGTAGGTAATCTCTTGACCGTCGCCTTCGGCCGCCACTCGGGCGCAGAGCGGTTGTCCGGTATCCAGCACGGCCTCATGCTGGGCGCGCAGCATCCGTCTTAGGCTTTGGCTGGAGAAATCATCGGTGGTCTGCCCGGTCATCTCCTCGAGGTGACTTTCGACGATTGCCGTGCCGACCAAGCGATAGCGAAAGAGCCGCGGGTCGCCGGGCTCGACCTGCAGAATCATCAAGCGACCGAGGGCAGAGCGCAGTGTCTCCGGCTGCAGGTCTTCGCGCCGCGGCCAGGAACTTCCGCCCTTGGCTTCGCACCAGCGCTCGAACAGTTCCTTCAGCGTCTCGTGCGTGAGCTGTTCCGGCGAGATCGTCCGTGCGCTTCGAACTTGAGTGATGCGAAAGGGCTGATCACCGATCCTCCTGCTCCGCTTTACGGTCGGTTCCGATCGCATCCAGATGGCCTATAGGCTCGGTTGTAGATCCCGAATCTCGGGTTACCCGGATTGGTAGCAAGATCTCCGTGCTTTGCAAAGGGTGAAAGCGCAGCTTGCCCCGAGCTCGGTCGCGGACGGCAAAGATCCTATGCGTTTGGCTTGCCCGAAGGTTCGAGATTCGAGCCAGTCATGTTTTGCTGACTGGTCTTTGCGGGCGCGAAAGAACTACGTCTGTGAAGAGCGCAGCGTCCAATCCGGACAATGTCCGCACAACCCTATGGAGAGCACACTCGCATAAATTGAGTGATGCGATAGTGGGAACTGCAACTTTCGAGATAATTAGTTCGAAATTGGACTTGTCAGCCCCTGTCTCGATCGAGCGGCCGTCACGAAGCTGAAGCTATACGTGGAAGCTCTCGCCGCAGCCGCAGCGACCCTTTTCGTTGGGATTGCGGAACACGAAGCCGTTCTGGAACTTGTCCTCGACCCAGTCCATCTGGCTGCCGACCAGGAACATGATCGCCGTCGGATCGATGAAGATCCGCACGCCCTTGTCCTCGACGACTTCCTCGAACTTCTTCTGTTCCTTGGCATATTCGACGGTGTAGCTGAGGCCGGAGCAGCCGCGTGTGGAGACCCCGACGCGGAGGCCCAGAACCGGCTCTTCGCTACGGTCGATGAGGGCCTTAACCTTCTCGGCGGCAGTGTCGCTCAGCGTGATCATGGACGCGACCATGGCTTGCTCTCTGCTCCTTCGTCTCGCTCGCGTTGGCTATATAGTATCACATCATGCCCAGGGCCAGCCTGGCGTCCTCGGACATGCGCTCCGGGGTCCAGGGCGGGTCCCAGACCAGGCGCACCAAGACCTCGCCGACCCCGGCCACATCGGCAACGGCGTCGGCGACCTGACCGGGCATCTCCCCGGCCACCGGGCAACCGGGTGCGGTCAGGGACATATCAACGTCCACAGAGCCGTCATCGGCGATCTTCAACTCGTATATCAATCCAAGCTCGTAAATATCGACAGGGATCTCCGGATCGTAGACAGTCTTGAGCGCGGCGACGATCTCGTCCTCGCCGGCCACGGCGGTGCCGGGCGCGAGCGGCGCGCCCGCCTCGGCGGTGAACTCGCCCGACTCGAGCATGCCGGGCATGAAATCGCCTAACCTGGGGTCGTGGTCGTGCATGGTGGGCCTACTCGGTCGAGACGTTGTTGCTGCCGGTCATGGCGGCGTTCATGGTGTGCCAGGCCAAGGTCGCGCACTTGACCCGCATCGGGAACTCGCGCACGCCGGACAGCACCTGCAGGCG
>JAKSDN010000724.1 GCA_022360075.1 Kiloniellales bacterium
CCAGCGCTGCAGCCAAGACCCGAATGCGCCACCATCGCTCGATACCGCAACGCTGCCCGGACTTTTGCCCCTCTTACCGCTCGATCCGTCATTGCGAGCGGAGCGAAGCAAACCAGCCTGTTGCCACGCCGGCTGGCGCCGGCTCGCAATGACGGCGTGCAGACCTGTTCCCTTCAGCGCAGCTTAGTGCTGCCGCCCACGGCGCATCGAAGCGGCCAAGCCCGCGAGGCCCACCACGAACAGCCCGCCGGAGCCCGGCAGCGGCACCGAGACCGTCTGGCTCGGCGAGGCGAGCTGGAAGTTGTCGATGCCGATGATATCACCGCCGTTGAAGGCATCGGTGCTGATCGCGATCTCGGTGACGCTGGCGAGGATGGCCATCCACTCGGCATCCGTCTTGCCCCAGGCGGCGGCGGTCAGCGGCGCGGAGAACATCTGCCAGACGTTCAACGGCGGCGCCGTGGTCGCTAAGTCGAAGAGCGCGCTGTCGCCCCCGCCCAAGATGCGCACGGTGCCGAAGATCGGAAAGGTGCCGCCGAGGCTGCCGCCGAACGTCGCCATGTCGAGCGACAGCGTGCCGTCCTTGAGGGCCGAGAGATCGCCGAGGAACTTCGCTGGCGCCACGGCGCCGGAGCCGAGCGGTCCGCCGGTGCCGATATCCGTCACCCGGATGTGGCCGCCCGGATTGCCGCCGGACGCAACGAACGCGACCGCGCCTTCGTTGGGTATTCCGGTCCAGCCATCGGCGTCGCTGTCGAATGTGCTGACGATCGTGGCGGCGAAGCTCGCCATGGGGAACATCGTCGCCGCGGCGACAATGAAAGCTCGTAGCACCAGATTTCTTCGATTCGATGAGATCGGCATCTTGTCTCCCCTCCGCAAAACCATGCGCAATAATCCCTTGCCCAACCGCTCAGTTCTTGGAGCGGATTTGGGTCCGGACGCAGTCAGTTTTGTCGTTGTGGGTCGACCAGCGCTTTGCCGACAGCCTAGGTTTCTATGCCGAGGCCGTTGTTTTGGCCCGTGTCATCTCTGTGTCAGGAAATTGCCTGCCCGCTTCACAACTCGATCGAGGGCGCCGCCGGCGCGGCGGCCTTCAGCGATTGAAGACCTGGGCCAGATCGGTCGGCTTGGCGGCCCGTTGATCGAAATCGAGGCCGGCCTCGATGTGGCTGAGATGCTCGATCAAGGCGGTCGCCGCGGCGCCGGCCTCGCCGGCGGCGATCAGGTCGCGCAGCTTGCGGTGCTCGTCGCCGTCGCAAGGCGAGCCGCCGGGACGCTCGTAGACGGCGATGATCAACGACGTGCGGGCGACCAGCGCCTTCAGGAAGCGGGCCAGCGTGCGGTTGCCGGCCATCTCGGCGACGGTCAGGTGGAAGCGCCCCGAGTGCTCGATCATCGCGCGCGGATCTTGATTGGCGAGCGCCTCGGCCTCTTCGCGCAGGTTGTCGTCGAGCCGTTCGAGCGCGGCCGGTTCCCTGTGCGCGGCGGCGAGGCGCACGGTCTCGGCCTCGATGAGGCGCCGGGCGGCGAAGACCTCGCGCGCCTCTTCGACCGTGGGCCGGGCGACGGAAGCGCCACGGTTGCGCTGCAGCGCGACGATCTGCTCCTGGGCGAGGCGCTGCAGCACCTTGTTGATGCGTGTGCGGCTGACGCCGAAGACCTCGCCGAGCGCGTCCTCGGTCAGCTTGGTGCCCGGCGGCAGGCGGTGATCGACGATCGCGTCGTAGATCTCGCGATAGATCGTCTCGTCGTTGGGCGTCGGCCTCCGGCCAGCCTTCGACCCCCAAGCCGGTGTCGGCCTGGGCTCTTCGAGGTCGCCTGGAGCCTGCTGCGCCATCTGCCGTCGATCTGGGGTCACTCGCTAGAGGACTGCATTAGCACATCGAATCGCATCGGAAAAGTGACCGCAATTTTCCAATTGAATTGCATGCAATTTAGCGTTTGAATGAAAGCGATACAAATGCCGGCGATCCCCGTGTTGCGCTCATGCCGGGCCAGCACGGGGAAGCAAGAAGGTTCGCCGGCGCTTCGCGTGGACAGGGAGCGCACAATGATGACCAGACGGAAGATGATCGGGAGCGCCGGCCTGGCGCTCGCCACTGTCGCCAGCTTGGCCTGCCTCGGTTTCGGCCCGAGCCCGGCCGCCGCTCAGGACAAGGTGTTGAAGATCGGCGTGCTCGGCGTGATGAGCGGGCCGGCCGCCTCCTGGGGCCTGGTGAACCGCTATTGCGCCGAGGCGACCGCCAACATGTACAACGCCCAGGGCGGGGTCGAGATCGGCGGCGAGCGCTACAAGATCGAAGTGGTGGCGATCGACGACCGCAACGATCCGAAGGTCTCGGTCGCCGGCGCCGAGCGCTTGGTCTACGAGGAAGGCATCAAGTACATCATCGGCCCGAATATCGACACCACCGCGGCCGCCATCGTCCCGGTGGTCGAGAAGGCCGGCGCGATGAACTTCCCCTATGCCTTCTCCAAGGACCTCTACACGCCGCCGCGCAGCAACTCGGTGCTCGGCATGATCGCCTCCTATCAGGCGGGCCCGGTGATCTACAAGCACCTCAAGGAGGAGCGCGGCGTCAAGAGCGTCGCTTTCGTCGCGCGCAACGAGTCGGACTCGCTGAACCAGCGCGCCGAAGGCGCCGAGGCGGCCCGCAAGCTCGGCCTCGAGGTCTTGACCGACAAGGACACCTACGAGCCCGGCACGACCGACTTCTTCCCGGTCATGTCGCGCCTGGTTTCCCTCGATCCCGATTTGATCGTGTTGTCCGGTGTTGCGCCCTCGGACGCGCCCTTGATGCTGAAGTCGGCCCGCGAGCTCGGCTTCCAGGGCATCGTCAGCACCGAGACCGCGCAGGACGCGAAGATCCTCTCGGAGGTGGCCGGCGAGGCCGCGAACGGCTTCATCTCGGTCGGCGGCGCCAGCACGCCCGCCATCGCCTCGGACTACATGAAGGCCTTCACCGAGGAATACATCAAGGTGGCCGGCGAGTGGAACGACGAGGCCGGGACCAAGGTCTATGCCCTGGAGCTGATCCTCGAGACCTTGAAGCAGGCCGGCGCGGGTGCCGTCGACGACATCGAGAGCTTCAAGGCCGCGATCCCGGATCTGGCGGTGGAAAACCAGATGCTGAAGGGCGAGAACACCCTGAAGTACGTCGGCGCGAGCTACTTCGAGCAGCCGCGGCAGATCTCGGTGCCGATGGTGGTCAACGTCTTCGAGGGCAACGCCTTCAAGACCATGTTCGTCGGTTCGGTCGAGTAGCCATACGACCGTTCCATTCGGGGCGCGGCTGCGGCCGTGCCCCGGATGGCTCCCGCGTTTTCGCCGGTCGTCTCGTCGCAGGCTCGACTCCAGCATAGGCTGGCCCCTATGGAACAGGTCATCGTCAACGGGCTCTACTCGGGCTTTCAGTACGCGCTGATCGCGCTCGGGCTGACCTTGATCTTCGCCCTGATGAACGTGCTGAACTTCGCGCACGGGCAGATGTATGTCCTGGGCGGCTTCGTGACCTATTACGTCTACGGCGTCCTCGGCCTGCCTTTCGTGGTCGCGCTCGTCGTGACCGCCGCGACCTTGGCTGCGGTCGGCGTGCTCTTCGAGGTGCTGCTGTTCCGACGCGTCTTGCGCCGCAGCGTGCGCGAGGAAAGCTCCATGTTGCTCGCCGCCGGCACGGCGCTGTTCCTGGAGAGCATCATCCTGATCGTGTTCGGCGAGAAGCACCGCGGCGTGCCGGCCGTGGCCTCGGGCGTCGTGCAACTGGGCGGCGCCTTCATCCCCTACGGGCGCATGCTGGTCATGCTGCTGGCCGGCCTGATGATCGCGAGCTTCATCGGCTTCATGCAGTTCACCCGCCCGGGCCGCGCCCTGCGCGCCCTGGCCCAGGACCGCGAGGCCGCGCAGCTCCAAGGGGTGCGGGTCGAGCACTACTCGATGATCGGCTTCGCCCTGGGCGCCATGCTGGCCGGCCTGGCCGGCGCGCTGCTGGTCTCGATCTCGGGCGTGAACTCGGGGCTCGGCACCTGGATCTCGATCAAGGCCTTCATCATGGTGATGATCGGCGGCGCCGGCGTGGTCTCGGGCGCCATCTTCGGCGGCTTCATCCTCGGCATGCTGGAGTCCTTCGGCTATCACCTGCTGCCCGGCGGCGAGACCTATCTCGTCATCTTCGTCGCCTTGATTGCCTTCCTGGCGATCCGGCCGCAGGGCCTGATGGGCAAGCCCTGGGGTTAGCGGCCATGGCGCAGACCGACACCGACGACAAGGTGACCTACAGCCGCTTAACACCGGCGCGCCTGGGCCTCGCCGGACGTAACGGCAAGCTGGCCGGCCTGGCCCTGTTCCTCGTGCTCTACCTCGTGGTCCTGCCGCTGGCGCTCGCGGACAAGCCCTACTTCCTCGGCATCATCACCACGGCCTCCGCGCTCAGCCTGATCAGCGCCGGGGTCTGGCTGACGTTCTACATCGGCCGCATCAACATCGGCCAGGGCGCCTTCGCGCTGATCGGCGGTTACGCCGCGGCGATCCTCATGACCCGCTTGGAGCTCTCGTTCTGGCTTGCGCTGCCGCTCGCCGGTTTGGCCGCGGCGGCGATCAGCGCCCTGATCGGCTTGCCGATCCTGCGCCTGCGCGGCGTCTACTTCGCGATGATCACCTTGAGCCTGACCGAGACGGCGCGGCTCTCCTCCCAGTCCTTCGTGTTCCTCACGGGCGGCGCGACCGGCATCGTCAACATCCCGCTGCCCGGCGCGCTGGAGATCTTCGGGGTCACGCTGATCCCCGACTTCGCGACGCTCGACAAGCACTTGGCGCTGTTCTACCTCGCGGCCGCGCTGCTGATCGCCGGCTACGCCTGCCTCTACCGCATCGTCAACAGCCGGATCGGCTGGCTGTTCCGCTCGCTGCAGCAGAACGAGGAGCTGGCCGCCTCGATCGGCGTCAACGTCGCCATGCTCCGGGTCATCGCCTTTGCCGTCAGCTCGTTCCTGGCCGGCGTGGGCGGCGCCTTCTTCGTCGCCTCGCAGCAGAGCATCTACCCGGCGAGCTTCCAGGTGCAGGATTCGGTCTACTTCATGCTCTACTGCTTCCTCGGCGGCCTCGGCTACGTCTTCGGCCCGATCGTCGGCACCTTCGTGCTGTTCCTCAGCTTCGAGCTGCTCCAGGGCCTCAACCAGTTCCAGCCGCTGATCTACTCGCTGATCATGATCCTTCTGATGCTCTGGCTGCCCAACGGGCTGCTGAGCCTGCGCCTGCCGGGCCTCGGCAGTGGGCGAGGCTAGAGCGGGGAGGGCGCCATGGCGATCATGCAGGTCGAGTCGGTCACTAAGCGCTTCGGCGGCTTGATCGCCGTGAACGACGTCAGCTTCGAGGTCGATCCCGGCGAGATCCTCAGCATCATCGGCCCCAACGGCGCCGGCAAGAGCACCCTCTTCAAGCTGATCGCCTCGTTCCTGCGGCTGAGCTCGGGCAAGGTCCTGTTCAAGGGCGAGGACATCACCGCGATGGCGCCGCATATCGTCGCCCGCAAGGGCGTCGTGCGCACCTTCCAGGAGACCACGATCTTCAAGGACATGACGGCGCTCGACAATGTCGTCGTCGCCCATCACCTGAGGAGCCGGGCCTCGCTCGGCGGCTTCTACTTCGCCACCCGCAAGGCGCGCGAGGACGAGGCGCGCTTCCGCGAGAGCGCGCGCGAGATCTTGACCTACCTCGGCCTCGGCCACGTCTGCGACGAGCTGGCGCGCAATCTGCCGCACGGCTATCTGCGCGCGCTCGGCATGGCGCTGGGCCTGGCCGCCGATCCGGAGATCCTGCTGCTCGACGAGCCCTTCGCCGGGATGAACCACGAGGAGACGGAGCAGGCCGTCGAGATGGTCCGCGGCATCCGCGACCGCGGCGTGACCGTCCTGCTGGTCGAGCACGACATGCCGGCCGTCATGAAGATCAGCGATCGCATCGTCGTGCTCAACTTCGGTGAGAAGATCGCCGAAGGCACGCCGGGCGAGATCCAGAACGACGAGCGCGTCATCGAGGCCTATCTGGGCCGCGAGGACGAGGAGATCGGGATCTAGCCGATGTACTTCGAGGCCAAGAACATCGTCGTGACCTACGACCACGTGCGAGCCGTGACCGATCTATCGTTGCACCTCGACAAGGGCGAGACCATCGCCCTGATCGGCGCCAACGGCGCCGGCAAGACCACGACCCTGCGCGCGATCACTGGCCTGAAGACCCTGGACGCCGGCGAGATCTGGTACGACGGCGAGCGGCTCGATCGTTTGCGGCCGGACCAGATCGTCGAGCGCGGCATCGCCATGGTGCCGGAGGGCCGGCGGGTCTTCCCCTTCATGTCCGTGAAGGACAACCTGCTGATGGGCGCCTTCACCCGCCGCGGCAACGGTGCGCTCGCCCAGTCGCTGGAGCAGGTACTGGCCCGCTTCCCGCGCCTCAAGGAGCGCTACAAGCAGGCGGCGGGCACGATGAGCGGCGGCGAGCAGCAGATGCTGGTCATCGGCCGCGCCTTGATGGCCAAGCCGCGCCTGCTGCTGCTCGACGAGCCCTCGCTCGGCATCGCGCCGAAGCTGGTCCAGGACATCGCCCGCTCGATCGTCAGCATCAACCGCGAGGACAGCGTGAGCGTGATCCTGGTCGAGCAGAACTCGCGCATGGCCCTGCGGATCTCGCACCGGGCCTACGCCCTGGCGACCGGACGGGTGATGCTGGCCGACCGCTCCGAGGCACTGCTCCAGGACGAGCGGGTCAAGCGGCTCTATCTCGGCGGCGAGCTGTGAGTTGCGTGGCGAGGAAGCGATGCGCCTGCTGATCGTCAATCCCAACACCACGGTCTCCATGACTGAGCGGATCGGCCTGGCCGCGCGTGCCGTGGCGGCCCAGGAGACCGAGGTCGTCGCCGTCAACCCCGCCGACGGTCCGGCGAGCGTCGAGGGCTACTACGACGCCGCCTTCTCGGTACCGGGACTGCTGGAGGAGATCCGCAAGGGCGAGGCTTCGGGCTTCGATGCCTACGTGATCGCCTGCTTCGACGACACCGGGCTGGAGGCCGCGCGCTGCCTCGCCCGCGGGCCGGTGATCGGGATCTGCGAGGCGGCCTGTCATATCGCGAGCCTGATCGCCACCCGCTTCACGGTCATCACGACGCTGCCGCGCTCGGTGCCGGTATTGACCCAGAACCTTCTCAAGTACGGCTTCGATCGCTACTGCCCTAGGGTGCGGGCCGCCGACGTATCGGTCCTCGAACTCGAGGACCCGGCGAGCGATGCCCGCAGCCGGATCGAGGCGGAGATCGAGCAGGCGGTCGAGGTGGACAGGGTGGAGGCCGTGGTGCTCGGCTGTGCCGGCATGACCGAGCTGCCGCCGGCCCTGGAGAAGCGCTTCGGCTTGCCGGTGATCGACGGGGTCGGTGCCGCCGTGAAGCTGGCCGAGGCGGCGCATGCTCTGGGCCTCGCCACGAGCAAGGTGGGCGGCTACGCGCGGCCGCTGGCCAAGGCCTACCACGGCGCCTTCGCGCAGCACGCGCCGCAGGTGGTGGGCTCGGAGTAAGCGATGCTGGGAGCTTGCTCTGCGTCGTCCGTGACAATCTGACGCGCTTCGGCAACAACTGGATCGGGTTTCCGTCCGGCCGTCTCGGGCGCTACCCTCGGCCGGCAGTGGAGGTATGACGACATGAATGACGAGCGGCAGCGCAAGATCGCCGAGTTTCTCGACGCGCAGCACGATGCTCAGGTCGGCTTTCTGGCCGAGCTGGTCAAGACCCCGTCCGATAACCCGCCGGGCGACTGCGCGGCCCACGCCGCGCGCACGGCCGCGCTGCTCGAAGGCTTGGGTTTCGAAGTCGAGCGCCACGCCGTGCTGGACGCGACCTGCCAGGAGCACGGCATGGTCAGCGCCACGAACCTGGTCGCGCGCCTCTTGCTGGGCGGGAGCGGCCCGACGGTCGCGCTGAATGCGCATGGCGACGTGGTGCCGCCTGGCGAGGGATGGACCAGCGATCCCTACGGCGCCGAGATCCGTGACGGCTGGATGTACGGCCGCGGTGTCGCGGTCTCCAAGTCCGATATCGCGACCTTCGCCTACGCCCTGCTCGCGGTCCAGGCGCAGCGCGACGGCCTGGCCGGCCAGCTCGAGCTGCAGGTGACCTACGACGAGGAGGCCGGCGGCGAGATCGGCCCGCGCCGGCTGCTACAGGATGGCACGACCAAACCCGACTTCGCGATCTGTCCGGGCTTCTCCTACGGCGTGGTGATCGCGCACAACGGCTGCCTTCATCTCGAGGTCGAGGTGACCGGCAAGTCCGCCCACGCCGCCATGCCCGAGACCGGGCACGACGCGCTCGAGGCCGCGACAAAGGTCCTGAGCGCGCTCTACGCGCACCGCAAGGCCTATAGCGAGACCCACTCGGCCGTCGAGGGCATCGACACGCCCTCGCTGGTCGTCGGGCTGATCGAAGGCGGCATCAACACCAACGTCGTGCCCGACCAGGTGAGCTTCCGGCTCGACCGCCGCATGATTCCGGAAGAGGATCCCGCGCAGGTCGAGCAGGCGCTGCGCGACGTGATCGCCGGTGCGGTGGCGGGCCTGCCCGGCCTGTCCTGCGCGGTCCGGCGCATCCTGCTCGCCCGGCCCTTGACGCCGGTGGAAGGGACGGGCCGTTTGTCCGCTCTGGTCGCCGGCCACGCCGAAGCGGTCTTGGGCGAAGCGGTCCCGATCCACGGCGTGCCTCTCTACGCGGACGGCCGCCACTATGCCGAGGCCGGCGTGCCCACGATCATGTACGGCGCCGGCCCGCGCAGCCTGCTCGAGGCCAACGCCCACCGCGCCGACGAGCGCGTCGGCCTGGCCGATCTGCGCAAGGCGACCGAGGTGGTGGCCTTGACCTTGGTCGATCTGCTCGGCGGGTGATTGGCTCGGATAGGCACGGGACCATGTCCAGCCCGGCAGAGCCGAAAGTCGCTATTGTCACCGGCGGCGGGCGTGGCATCGGCG
>JAKSDN010000116.1 GCA_022360075.1 Kiloniellales bacterium
CGACATCGTGCCGTTACAGGTTCTGATCGAGGCGACCATCGCCGAGGTCGTGCTGAACGACGAGCTGCGCTACGGCCTGCAGTGGTTCTTCGATACCGGCGACAGCGAGTTCTCGTTCAGCTCAGCGGCGGCCGGCGGCGCCAGCCCGATCTTCCCGGGCTTCAACTACGTGTTCCAGAGCACGCAGGACGTGCGCATCGTGCTCGACGCCCTGGACGAGGTGAGCGACGTCAAGGTGATCTCCTCGCCGCAGCTTCTCGTCCAGGACAACCAGGAAGCCCGCCTGCAGGTGGGCGACCAGGTGCCGGTGCAGACCTCGGCCGCGACCTCGGTGACCGACGGCGACGCCCCGATCGTCAACGAGATCGAGTTCCGCGACACCGGCGTCATCCTCGGCGTCACGCCCCACGTCAACGCCAGCGGCCTGGTCAGCATGGACATCGTCCAAGAGGTGAGCGACGTCGTCGAGACGACGACCTCGGAGATCAACTCGCCGACCATTCAGCAGCGCAAGATCGAGAGCACGGTGGCCATTCAAAGCGGTCAGACCGTGGCCCTGGGCGGGCTGATCCGCGACAGCCAAAGCGAGGGCCGCTCCGGCCTGCCGGTGCTCTCGCGCATCCCGATCCTCGGCAACCTCTTCGGCGCGACGTCGATCGACAACGAGCGCACCGAGCTTCTCGTGCTGATCACCCCGCGCGTCATCCGCAACAGCAACGAAGCCCAAGAGGTCACCGAAGAGCTGCGGCGGCGGCTGCGCAAGGTCATCCCCCTCGGCGCCGCGATCGAATGACGCGGCGGGCCCGGGCACGGCCCTTGCGATCCTCACGGCCCCGGAGAAGTCCCAAGCCCTCCAAGGCCCGGCGCGAGCGCGGCCTGGCCCTGGTCGTCGTGCTCTGGACGGTGACGATCCTGGCGGTGATCGCCGCGAGCTTCTCCCAATCGACCCGCACCGGGACCAAGATCGCCCGCAATGCGCTCGACAACGCGCAGGCCCGCGCCCTGGCCGAAGCCGGGGTCAACCGCGCCGTCTTGTCCCTGTTCGATGCCGACCCCGAGCGCCGCTGGCCGACCGACGGCAGCCCGGTGCGATTCGCCTACGGCGGCGGCGAGATCGAAGTCTCGATCCAGGACGAGGCCGGCAAGGTCGACCTGAACAGCGCGCGCGAGCGGCTGCTGACCGGCCTGTTCGAGGCCCTGGAACTGCCGCCGGAGAGCCGGCGCCGGCTGTTCGACCGTATCGCCGACTTCCGCGACGGCGACGACGAGCCCCGGCCGGAAGGCGCCGAGGACGAGGACTACCGCGCCGCCGGTCTCTCCCTCGAGTCCAAGGACGCACCCTTCGAGCGCAGTGACGAGATCGAGCAGATCCTCGGGATCGATCCCCAAAGCGCGCGCAAGCTGCTGCCGCTGGTGACGGCCTATTCCGGCTTGCCGGGCATCGACCCGGAGAGCGCCCCCCGGGAGGCCCTGCTGGCGATCCCCGACGTGAAGCGTGCCGAGGTCGAGGCGCTGCTCGAGGCCCGGGCCGAGCCCCAGGCCGGCGACGGCCTCCGCGCCCTACCCACGCTCGGCGGCGTGGGCAGCTATCTCGCCGAATCGCCGCAGACCCACTTCACCATCCGCGCCGACGCGCAGACCGCAAACGGCGCACGCTTCGTGCGCGAGGCCGTGGTCTGGCTGAAGCGAAACCCGGGCCAGCTCTTTCAGTTCCTCTCCTGGCGCCAGGCCGACCTGCCCGTCTCCGACGACGACGGGGCCGGAGAACCGTCAGAGTGAGGTTTGCAAGATGCGGCCAACACCTCACGAATCGCGCGGCATGACGAATGTGCATCCTTCGAGACGCGTCCTGACGGACGCTCCTCAGGATGAGGTCGATCGAGGATGGCATTGAGAAAAACCCTCATCCTGAGAAGCCCGCGAAAGCGGGCGTCTCGAAGGACGCACAATGGATTTCCAGGCCGCCAGTCATCTTCCGGAGGACACAGGGGAGAGAATGATGCTTGGCCCACTGGCCCCGGGTCATAACCTCAATGGCTGCTGACCAGGCCCGCCCGATTTGCCCTTGCCGTCACCTCCGCGAGATCTCAGAGTCGAAGGGCAACCGCGATACCCGGAAAGGCGCCCAAGACGCATGCTCGACTCTTTGAACCTGGAAGTATTCGCCAAGTACCTGAACCAGACCTTCCGGCTTCACCATGGCTCCAAGACCATGGAGGTGGAGCTGACGGAGGCCAAGGACCTGGGGCCGGGCTCCAAAGAGGGCGGCCGAAATGCCTTCTCGTTGATCTTCCGCGGCGCGAAGGAACCCGTCTTGGATCAGCAGATCTACAAGATCGAGCACGGCGAGATGGGCAGCGTCGAGCTGTTTCTCGTGCCCGTCGGTCAGGACGAAGCAGGCACGCTGTACCAGGCGATCTTCAACTAGGCTCGGGAACCCGTTGGCGAGATTCCTTGACCTGACCATCCATGGTTGCGTCGGTCCGGTTTGGCAATTCCCACCTCCTCATCCTGAGCCTGGCGAGGGGTTCGGCTGAAAACCGAGCGCAGCTCTCGAAAGCTCGAGCCTTCCCCGTGGCACCGGGCAATCCTCATACTTCGACAAGCTCGGCACGAGGGCGACGGAGCTCAATACGCACGGAGTCGTAGGACCGAGCTGCATTGTTGGCCGTCATTGCGAACTGGCATTCGCCAGCGTGGCAATCCAGAGCCACCGCGCAGGTGTCAGCCAGCTAGATTGCTTCGCTCCGGCCGCAATGACGGCGTTGTTGCGGCTGCCTTCGCCCTGTGAATCACCGCGCCGCCGCGCCCTCCGGCGACCAGTCCATCAGCAGATAGACCCCCTGGTCTTCGATCTCGGTGAAGCCGAGCCGGCGGTAGAGCCGGAGCGCGCGGTTGTAGCGCTCGACGTGGATCGTCACGCGCTTGCCGGCGGCGGTGGCCTCGTCCAACAGGTCGCGCATGATGGCACCGCCGATCCCGGCGCCGCGCGCCTCGGGCAAGAGGGCGATGTCGATGATCCGGAACTCCTGCTCCCGGCGGTCGACGTAGAGCCGGCCGATCGGGCGGCCGGCCTGCTCGATGATGTCGAAGCGGGCCGCCTGGAATTGCTGCTGGTAGTACTTGTGCTGCGCTTCGAACTGCTGCTCGAGGAAAGCCTCCTTGCGCGCCTCGTCCCAGTCGAGCAGAGCCATTTCGTCGGCCCGGGTGCTGGCGTAGATGCGCCGGAGCAGATCCTGGTCGGCGCGCCGGATCGGCCGCAGCGTGATCCCGGCCGCTTGCTGCCGCGCGCCGGCTCCCGGCGCCGCGGCCTTGCTCCTGTTCTTGGCGGACGCGCCGCGCTTTGCCGTCATGTCCTTGAACGAGACCTCACGCCGAGCCCGACACGGCCGTCCGTCATCGGCCCTAATTCTGCGACGGAAAGATCCCCTGCAGCGCGATGATGAAGTTGAGGTACAGCACCGGCTGGATGTTGTTGTGCGATTGGCTGCCACCGGCGTTGGGCAGCGATTGCGAGGCCATGTCCATCAGGTTCGCGGCGGCGGCGTACTTGGTGCCGAGCGCGCCCATGTAGTTGTCCACCGGCGCGGTCTCGTTGTCGTCCTCGGTCGAGCCCTCGAGCGCGTGCGTGTGATTCGGCATCTCGGCTTCGGTGAGGGTCACCGTCTCGACACCGAAACGCTGGCCGATCGTGCGCGGGGTCAGGCCGGGGCCCCGGCCCTGGTGCATCGGCAGCCGCCCCTCCAAGTTGGGCAGGGCGACCGTGGTCCGGCCGTCGCCGCCGTAGGTGGTCCCGATGATGGAGAAAAGCGCGACGTTCTGCGCGATCGGCAGAAGCCGCCCGTCGCAGAAGGCCCAGGAGAGAGGCGCGAAGTTGCCGGCGAAGATGCGGATCTCGCCGATGAAGGGTTCTGACATGACCGGCCTCCTTCAGATTAGGTTGGGGACGGATAGATGCCGAACAGCGCGATGATGAAGCTGATGACCAGGCTGGGCATCATGTTGCTGTGCGGCCGACTGCCGCCGACATTGGTGATCGCGCTTGAGCTCATGGGATCGGAATCGAAATCCTCGGTCCAGAAATTCGCCGTGACCCGGGCCGGGACTCTCCCGGCCGGACTTTGGGAATCGGCGAAGTCGGCCGTCGCCCGCATGGGATGACCGTGCGAGGGCAGCTCGTTGACGGTCAGGGTGACGTTCTCGGCGCCGCCCTTTTCGCCGAGCCGCCTTGGCGACAGCCCAGGGCCCGTGCCCTGGTGGATCGGGACCCGCCCGCGCATATCGGGCAGGCCGAAGGTGTTGCGCCCGTCGCCGCCGTAGATCGTGCCGAGCAGGCTGAACAAAGCGTCGTTCTGGGATACCGCGAGGAGCTGGCCGTCGCAGAAGGCCCAGCTGCGAGGCGGGAAGTTCCCGGCGAACATACGGATCTCGCCGATGAATGGTTCGGACATGATCGGCCTCCTCTAATTGCGCGACGGGAACAGGCCGCGCAGCGCGATGCAGAACGAGAGCGCGAGATAAGGCTGCATGTTCTGGTGCGATTGGCCGCCGCCCGCGTTCACAACCGTTTCCGTGCCCATGTTCTGCAGGTTCGCGGGACCAGCGTAGGCATTGAGTGCGGTCTGCGTGGTGTTGGCGAGCACATTGCCGCCGGCCTCGATCTCGGTCGCGTTGTTGTCGCTGGCCCGGAGGCTGTGGGTGTGTTGGGGCATCTCGGCGGCGCTCAGCGTGTGCCGCTCCTCGCCCGTCTTTTGCCCTTGCTGATGGCCATTGCCGACGTGGCCCGGCGCCCGGCCCCTCAGGTCGGGCAGGGCGAAGGAGGTGCGTCCGTCGCCGCCGTAGGTCGTGCCGAGCAGCGAGTAGAGGCTCTGATTCTGTGCGATCGGCAGAATCTGCCCATCGCAGAAGGCCCAGCTCCGCGGTGGAAAGTTGAAGCCGAAAATCTTGATCTCGGCAAGAAAGGGCTCAGACATCTCCGGTCTCCCTGACAAGTCGTTTCATGTGGCATCTCTCGCCGCGCCCGGTGCGCCATCCGCCCTCCCAGATCCCCGCAAGTCCCCTAACTCTGTACCGGGATAATCCCGTTCAGCGCGATGATGAAGTTCATCACGAGCAGCGGCTGCAGGTTGGTGTGTGACTGGCCGCCGCCAACGCTCGGCAAAGCACCGCCGGCCATGTTCACCAGGTTGGCGGCCGGGGCGTACTTGGTGTTGAGGGCACCCGTGTAGTTGTTCTCGGGCGAGGTCTCGTTGTCGTCCTCGGTCGAGCCCTCGAGCTGATGACTATGGGAAGGCATCTGGCCCGTCGCCAGCGTTTCGATCGTGGTGCCGCCGGTCTGGCCGATGCGCCGCGGTGTCAGGCCGGATCCGGTGCCGGCATGCATGGGCGCGCGGCCCGGCAGATTGGGCACGCCGAAGTCGTTGCGGCCGTCGCCGCCATAAATCGCGCCGACAAGGGAAAAGAGCGCGGGATTCTGCTCGATGGGAATAACCTGCCCGTTGCACAAGGCCCAGTCGCGCGGCGCGAAGTCGCCGGCGAAGATGCGGATCTCGCCGATGAAAGGATCTGCCATCGCTCTCTCTCCCTCAAGTCTGAGTCGGGATCAGGCCGGTCGTTGCGATGATGAAGTTGATCACCGCGAAGGGCATCAGGTTGTTGTGCGATCCGCCGCCGCCGATGCTCGTGATCGCCTGAGTAGACATGGGATCGGAGTCGAAATCCTCGCTCCAAAGGTTGGCCACGCCGCGGGCCGGAACGCTGTTGGCCGGCGCCTGCCGGTCCGCCAGGTCACTGGTGCCCTGCAAGGCGTGGGTATGCTGCGGCAGTTGGCTCTCTGTCACCGAGACCGTCTCGCTACCGCCTCTTGCACCGATGGCCCGCGGCGTCAGGCCCAGACCGCTGCCGGCGTGTATCGGTAAGCGACCGCGCATGTCTGGCAACCCGAAAGTGGTGCGGCCGTCGCCGCCGTAGACCGAGCCGATCACGCTGAAAAGCGCTTCGTTGTCGCGGACATTGATCAATTGCCCGTCACAGAAGGCCCAGCCCTGGGGCGCGAAGGTGCCGGCGAACATGCGGATCTCGCCAATGAAGGGTGTCGTCATGGCCGACCTCCTCTAATTGCGCGGCGGGAAGGTGCCGGAGATCGCGATACAGAACCGCACCGCGAGGAAGGGCTGCATGTTCTCGTGCCCCTGGCCGCTGCCGGTATTGGCCACCGACTCCGAGCCCATGGGCACAAGGTTGCTGGCGGCCGCGTAGACATTGAGCCCCGTCGGGCTGGTATTGGCGAACACATTGCCGGCGGCATCGATCTGGCTCGCGTTGTCCGAGCTTGCCTGGAGGCTGTGCGTATGGTTCGGGATCTCATCCACCGTGAGCGCGTGCGTCTCCTCGCCGGTACTTTGCGCTCGGATGAATCCGTTGCCAACGTGGACCGGGACGCGCCCCCGCAGGTCGGGCAGCGCGAAGTCAGTCCGTCCATCGCCGCCGTAGATGGTGCCGAGGAGCGAGAAGAGCGCCTGGTTCTGATCGATCGGCAGGTGCTGCCCGTCGCAGAACGCCCAGCCGCGCGGCGGGAAATTGAAGCCGAACATCCTGATTTCGGCGAGGAAGGGTTCAGTCATGGCCACCCCCTGTTCTTCGTAGATTAGGGACCTCTACCTGAGCGCCCTTGCAAATCGAATGACGCGTTATGCCGGTCTCCGGACGCTTCTCCCGATCTCCACCAAAAACGATCGGCTCGGATCCAACCCGAGCGCGCGTTGCCGAGCAAGACTTCAGCAGATCAACAGGCCGCAAACACGATGGCCGATGAGCCGAATGGCTGCAGTACGCCTCCTGCCCTCGTCTCTCCCTTCTTCCTTCTTGTTATCGGAACATTCTGCACCAGAGCGCGTCGAAGATCAGGTGAAATTGTTTCCGATGAGGGAAATGTCGAGAATGTTGATGGTGCCGTCGTTGTTCACGTCCGCTGCCGGGTTGCAGGCGGCCGGCTGGCCGTAGCAGGCGACGGCCGCGCTGATATCCTGGCCGTCGACATCGCCGTCACCGTCGACATCGAATGGATTGCTCAGCGCCGTCAGCGGCGTGACCGTCGGGTCGTCCGCAGCCACCGTGTCGGAATCATCGGTCGCCGCCGCGGCGATGTTGTCGCCGGTGATCGTGCCCTGGGTCGAGACCTGGGTCGCGCCCGCCGGGCTGTCCAACGGGTTCTTGATCTGGACCGAATACTTGATCGTGACCTGTTTACCAGCGGGCAGGTCGCCCAGGTCCTTGCTGATATCCTGGCTCCAGGCGGCCCCGCTCCCGAGGCCCATCAGCAGTCCCGCGCCGAGCAGCGCGCCGCAAAGAGTGCTTCGATGGCTGATCATGACGTGAGGCCTCCATTGGATCTGGACCGACTTGGCTGGGGCGGCGTGCTGTTGGAGCGGCCGCCGGATCATGCTGCGCTGTTTCACGGCTGGCCTCCGATCACTCGTTTCTCATCAGGAACTTGGCCCCGTCGAAGCCGGCGGCCGAGGCCGTGACCTCGTAGGCGCCCGCGGTGGCGTTGGCGGTGAAGCCCTTGGTGGCGACGCCGCTGGCGTTGGTCACGGCGACGGCGCCGCCGGTGAAGACGCCGCTCGCCCCCGCGCCCGGCGCCGCGAAGGTCACGTTCACGCCCGCCGCCGGCGTGCCGCTGGGGTTGAGCACCGTCACCTCGAGGGCGCTGAAGGCGGTGCTGACCGCGGCGATCTGCGCGGCGCCGTTGGTGGCCAGGATAACTCCGCTCGGGAGGGCCGGCAGGGCCGGCGTCGTGAGCGGGGCGTCGACCAGGGAGAAGGGGCCGGTCACGCCGGGATTGTCCGCGGCGAGAAAGTCACGACGGGTGATGGTCATGGTGCCCGCGTCCCGGTCGAACTGGATCTCGTCGGCCGAGGTGTTCCCGGCGCTGCCGCCGCCAATGCCGCCGAAGCGGACATTCGCCACCGAGCCGGGATCCTCCGTCTCGATCGTGAAGCCCTCGTTCTGGGAGCCGCCGGTCAGCGTATTGTTCGTCACCGTCAGGTCGATGTCCGAGGTGTCCTCGATGTCGAGCTCGATCGCCTCGCCCGAGCTGATGTTGGAGATGGTCATGATGTTGTCGTGCACCAGCATGTCGACGGAGACGTCGTCCCGGGTGAAGACGTTGAGGGCCTCGCGGCTGCCGTTGCCGGCAACCGGCGTCACGGTGCCGAAGCGGTTGCCGATGACCCGGAGGTCGCCGGACCCGGCGTTGTCCTCGATCTCGATCTCGACCGATTCCAGGCCGAAGCAGTTGGCGCCCGGACAGCTCGCATCGCTGACGAGGTCGTTGATGTCGTTGTCGTAGATGGTGATGTCCCAGGCCGAGACGAAGTTGTCACCGACGATCATGTTGATGCCGCGCCGGCCGCGGATCTCACGGATATCGTTCTCCGTGATCCTTGCGGTGACCGAGGGTCCCGGGGCGTTGTTGGCGCCCGTGACGCTGTTGATGATGCCGGCGGCGGTGGTCACGGGCTTGATCTCGTCCAGGCTGTTGTCGTGCACGACGTAGTGGACCGCGTAGTCGTCCTGGACGGCGATCGTGATGTCGTTGCCGATGACCGCGTCGCTGCGCCCGTCGAAAATGTTGTTCTCGATCACGATGTCGATGCTGCCCGAGCCCGGGCCGCCCTCGCCGATGGCGAAGTCCACGCCCGGCCCGCTGTGGTCCTCGAATCGGCTGTCCTCGATCACGAAGTGGCCGTTGACCGTGCCGGCCTCGAGATCGGCCCGGAAGGCCGAGCCGCCGCCGAGCGACTCGTCGAACAGGCAGTCGGTGACCCGGAACTCCACCAGCGACACGCCGTTGTTCTCGATCTCGATGCCGCGGCTCGCCGCGCCTTGGCTCTCGTAGTCGGTGAAGCGGCAGCCGCGTACCAGGTTCGTGCCGCGGATCTCGCGGGCGTCGATGTGGTCCTCGTCGCCGTCAGTGCCGCCCGCGCCCAGGCCCGTGTCGTCGATGTCCATCGAGGAGATCGAGAAGTCCTGGGTGTTGTCGAGATCGATCCCGGAGCCGGTCGTGTTCTGGATGGTGCCGCCGGAGCCGTTGCGCGCATTGCTGCCGTCGCCGGTCAC
>JAKSDN010001330.1 GCA_022360075.1 Kiloniellales bacterium
CGTCGTGGTCGATGTCGATACCTTGACGGGCAAGGTCCAGGTGCAACGCGTCTGGTCGGCCCACGACGTCGGCCGGGCGATCAATCCGAGCAGCGCCGAGGGCCAGGTGCAGGGCGCCGTCGTCCAGGGCCTCGGCTACGCCCTCCTGGAGGAGCTGGTGTGGGACGAGGGCCGCCTCGTGAATCCCTCGTTCATGGACTACAAGATCCCCGACTCGCTCGACGTGCCGCACGCCATCGTGCCGATCCTGATCGAGGAGGCGCCGGAGGAAACCGGTCCCTTCGGCGCCAAGGGCATCGGCGAAAGCGGTATCGTCGGCGTCGCACCGGCCGTGTCCAACGCGATCGCCGACGCCACCGGGGTGCGCTTGCGGCGCCTGCCGATGACGTCGGAGCGCGTGCTGACGGCGTTGGAGGAGGGGGAAGGCGAGGATTGAGTTTCTTTGGCTGGGGCTGGAGGTGTTGAAAGGCTTGGCTTTTTCGGCGCTTCGCGCCAGCCCCCCACCCGGCGCTTCGCGCCGACCTCCCCCTCAAGGGGGGAGGCGAGTAATTAGCAGCAATATCTAAATCAATCCCCTCCCCCCTTGAGGGGGAGGGTTAGGGAGGGGGGCGTCCGCGAAGCGGACCAAAGAACGAGGCGAGCCTCCGCTCGCGCCAACAATAACCACTCACACCACAGCCGTCGCCTCGATCTCGACCAGGGCGCGATCTTCCATCAGCGCGCTGACCTCAACGAAGGCCATGGCCGGGAAATGCCGGCCCATAACCGCGCGGTAGGCGGCACCGACCTCCTTGCGGCGGCTGAGGTAGGTCTGCTTGTCGGTCAGATAGCAGGTCAGGCGCACGACATGCTCGGGTCCGGCATCGGCCTCCCGTAACACCGCTACGACATTCTCCAGGGCGCGGCGGAACTGTTCGACGAAGTCGTCCGAGACGATGGTCTCCGTCTCGTCCCAGCCGATCAGGCCGGCGGTGAAGACCAGTCGGCCGCTCGCCTCGATGCCGAGCGCGTAGCCCTCCGGGCGCTTGAAGCCCGCCGGCTGCAAGATGCGTTGGGTCATGAATCAGATTTCCGCAGTTTCGCTCTCGTGTGCGGCGATCGTCGCGCGCAGGTCATCGGGGATCGGCACGGCGCGCATGCGCTTCATCTCGACGAAGGCCAAGGTCACGCGCGCGCGCAGGCAGTCCTCGCCGTCGCGCCGGGCGACGACCGTCAGGTCCAAAGCGCTGCGGCCCTGACGGTCGATATAGAGCGAGAAGAGTGCCCGCTCGCCCAGCCGCAGCGGCGCGAGGAAATCGGCCTCGATATGGACCGTGGGCACGCCGAGCCCGCGCTCGCCATGCAGGCGGGCGAAGGGCATCGAAAGCCCCTCGGCGAACCAGTCCTCGACCGTTTGATTGGTGAACTCGAAGAAGCGCGGATAAAAGACGATCCCCGCGGGATCGCAGTGCTGGAAGCGGATCGGGATCTCGGTGGTGTAGGCCGGCGCGCGATCGGGCGTGGCGATCTTCCGGGCCGCGGTCAAGGCTTGGCTCCGGCCTGGGCCGGCGCGCGCAGCTTGAAGCGCTGCACCTTGCCGGTCTCGGTCTTGGGCAGGGCGTCGAGGAACTCGATGGCGCGGGGATACTTGTAGGGCGCGATCCGCGCCTTGACGAAGTCCTGCAGCTCGCCGACCAGATCGGGCGTCGCGGTTCCTGCGTCGGTCGGGACGACGAAGGCCTTGACGATCATGCCGCGGTCGGGATCGGCCGCGCCGACCACCGCGCATTCCTTGACCGTCCGATGGGCGAGCAGGGCGTTCTCGACCTCCGGGCCCGAGATGTTGTAGCCGGAGGAGACGATCATGTCGTCCGAGCGCGCTTGGAACCAGAAGTAGCCGTCCTCGTCCATGAGGAAGCTGTCGCCGGTCATGTTCCAGCCGTCGCGCACGTAGCTGCCCTGGCGCTCGTCGGCGAGATAGCGGCAGCCGGTCGGGCCGATGACGGCGAGGTGGCCGATCTCGCCGGGCGGCAGCTCGTTCATCTCGGCATCGACGACCTTCGCGCGGTAGCCGGGAACCGGCTTCCCGGTCGCGCCGGGCCGGATCGCCTCGGGCGCCGATGAGATGAAGATGTGCAGCATCTCGGTCGCGCCGATGCCGTCGATCATGTCGACGCCCGTGCGATCCTTCCAGGCTTCGAAGATCGTCAGCGGCAGGGTCTCGCCGGCCGACACGCAAGCGCGCAGGCTCGAGAGGTCGAAGGCCCCCGAGCCTGCCTTGTCCAGCTCGGCGAGCACCGCACGATAGGCGGTCGGCGCCGTAAAGCAGGTGGTCGCCTTGAAGCGGCCGATCGCCTCGGCCAGGCGCGGCGGCGGTGCCGCCTCGAGCAGCACCGAGGCCGCGCCGTAGCGCATCGGGAAGGTCACCAGCCCGCCGAGGCCGAAGGTGAAGCCGATCGGCGGGCTGCCGATGAAGATGTCCTCCGGGCTCGGCCGCAGGACGTGGCGCGGGAAGGCGTCGCAGATCGCCATGACGTCGCGGTGGAAGTGCATGGTGCCCTTGGGCTTGCCGCTGGTCCCGGAGGTGAAGGCGATCAGCACCACGTCGTCGGACGCGGTCTCCACGTCGCGGAAGCGACCGTCCTTCTCGGCCATGCGCCGCTCCAGCTCGGCGCCGCCGCCCGGCTCGCCCGAGCCGTCGAAAGTGACGATCCGCTGACAGAAATCGCTCTGCTTGGCCGCGGCCTCCATCTCGTCGAGCAGGCGCTCGTCGCAGAGGGCGAGGCCGATCTCGGCCTTCTCGATGATGGGCGCGATCTCGCCGGCGCGCAGGAGTGGCATGGTGGTCACGGCGATGCCGCCGGCCTTGACCACGGCGAACCAGCAGGCGACCAGCATCGGGTTGTTGGCGGCGCGCAGCAGGACGCGGTTACCGGGCACGAGCCCGAGATCCTCGACCAGCACGCGGGCGATGCGGTTGGCCTTGTCGCGCAGCTCGGCATAGCTCCAGCGCGCGTTCGGCGTGATGAAGACGGTCCGCTCCCCGTGCCCGGCCTCGCACTGCGCGTCGAGCAGCGCGGTGGCGCAGTTGAGGCGCTCCGGATAGCGGTACTCCGGGCGCTCGAACAGGAACTGCGGCTGCTGCTCGGCGGGCGGCAGCTTGTCCCGGGCGAAAGTGTCGACGTGGGCGGTGAGTCCTTTCATCGTTGCTGACCTCCCTCTGCCGCGCGCGCCTGGGCGAGCGCGTGACGGGCGATGATCACTTTCTGCACCTCGCTGGCGCCTTCGTAGATCCGCAGCGCGCGGATCTCGCGGTAGAGCTTCTCGACCGGCGTGCCGACCGTGAC
>JAKSDN010000170.1 GCA_022360075.1 Kiloniellales bacterium
CCCGCCGCTCGCCCGTTGTCGTGCCAAATAGACGGCAGCGCGGGCGGTAAGGACTCCATGACCAGTCAGGAAGCGACATCGATCTCACTGTCCGTGACGGCGAACATCGGCGGGCCTTGGGCCGGCATCCCGGTCGTCTCCGAAGGTCCCGGCGCTTTGCCGGCCGGCGCCAGACGGTGCCGTCCCGGTCGCTAAAGGTCTGCTGCGGAGACGGGGAATGCGCATCCTGCTCGTCGAGGACGATTGGCGGATCCTGCGCTTTCTGAAGCGCGGCCTGGGCGCCGAGGGCTTTCAGGTCGAAACGGCGGAAAATGGCCGGGCGGCGATCGAGCGCGCCAAGGGTTTCGGCCTCGAACTCATCATCCTCGACGTGCTCCTGCCCGACATGGATGGCCGCGAAGTTTGTCGGCAGCTTCGCGAAGCGCAGGTGCCGGTCCCGATCCTGCTGCTGACGGCCCTCGACAGCATCGAGGACAAGATCGAGGGCCTGCGCATGGGCGCCGACGACTACCTCACCAAGCCCTTCTCCTTCGAAGAGCTGCTCGCGCGCATCGAGGCGCTTCAGCGCCGGCCTGCCGAGTACCGCGGTGCCGCGGAGAAGCTCAGCTTCGCCGATATTCGTCTCGACCGCAGAACGCGGCGGATCTGGCGCGGCGATCGCGAAATCGCCCTGACGGCGAAGGAGTTCGCCTTGCTCGACTACCTGATGATCTCGGGCGACCGGGTGCTCAGCCGTGCCCAGATCCTGGAGCATGTCTGGGGCTACGATGCCGATCCCTTGACCAACGTGGTCGACGTCTACATCCGTCACCTCCGGATCAAGATCGACGCCGGCCGCGAGCGCTCGCTGATCGAGACGGTGCGCGGTTTCGGCTATCGGCTGCGGGAGGAGGGCGAGGACGACGAGAGCGGCTAGAGCGTTTTCCGATCGTACGGCTCCGGCCCACGCCCCCACCCGATTTTGTTCGAACGGAAAACGCTCTAGCGAACTTGGCGCGCCGGCCATCGCGTCATGGCATCCTCTATCCTATCTTGTCCGATAGGAAGGCGAAGCCCGCGGAGAGAGCTGGTCGTATGGGACTCGATTGGCAGCTACGGCGTCGGCGCAGGCGCCGGAACATCTTGCAATCGCTGTTGCTGCTCGGCGGCATGGTGGCCTTGCTCGCCGCCTGCGGCTGGATCATCGCCGGGCTCGAGGGTCTGCTCGTGGTCGGCGTCTTTGCGCTGCTCGCGCTCTGGGGCAGCTCGCGCCTCTCGCCGCGCCTCGTGTTGCAGCTCTTCCGCGCGCAGCCTCTGCCGCCGGGCGAGCTGAACGCGCTGCACCGGCTCGTCGCGCTGCTCTCCGAACGGGCCGGCTTGGCGCGAACGCCGAGGCTCTACTACGTCTCCAGCCCGACCATGAACGCCTTTTCCGTCGGCCGGCCGGACGAGGCGGCGGTCGCGGTGACGACCGGCCTGTTGCGTGCGATGGATCTGCGCGAGCTGGCCGGGGTCTTGGCTCATGAGGTTAGTCACATCGTCCACAACGACATGTGGGTGATGGGGCTGGCCGACGTGGTCACGCGCCTGACCCGCAGCATGTCGTTCCTCGGGCTCTTGCTGCTGGCGCTCAACCTCCCGCTCGTCATGACCGGCGCGGCGGTGGTGCCTTGGCTGCTCGTGCTGCTGATGGTCTTCGCCCCGGCGATCGGTACCTTGCTGCAGCTCGCCCTGTCGCGGACGCGGGAGTTCGACGCCGATCTCGAAGCGGCGACCTTGACCGGCGATCCCGCCGGCCTCGCCTCGGCCCTGCAGAAGATGGAGCGCTATCAGTCGCGCTTCTGGGAGGACATCCTGCTGCCCGGCCGGCGCGTACCGGATCCCTCGATCCTGCGCAGCCATCCCCACACGGCCGAGCGCGTGCGGCGCCTTCTCGAGCTAAGAGGCAAGCCCCGCTTCGAGCCTTTGACGCTCTTCGACGAGCCGGCTCAACACCACGCCTTCATCCCCGAGTCGACGCACCGGCCGCGCTGGCGCCGTTGGGGGACCTGGTATTAGGAGGCAGGAGCCAGGCGGGGAGAGACATTGCGGTCGTGACTTAAAACGTATCCGCGCTGCTTTGAAGCCGCCACAGATCGGAAGATTTCGTCATTGCGAGCGAGGCGAAGCAATCCATCCGGTTGGCGCCTGAGCGGTGGCCCTGGATTGCCGCGCCGGCAGATGCCGGCTCGCAATGACGGTTCGGAAGTCGGCCCGCCCTTCAACAAATCATGCTTCCGGCCAGCCCTCGGCGGCCTCGTGCCACCAGGCCTACCAAGCCGCGACGTCATAGGCGAAGCGCTGGCCCGTGAGGGCGGCAAGCGCGCCGACCGCCTCGCCGCGCAGCCAGAGCGGCTCGTCGTCGCGGGCCAGGCGCGCGTGGCGAGGGTGGCTAAGAGAAAGAGCGCCGGGGAGGTGAGCCGAAGGGCAGGACCCGCTAGCGCGGGCTCCTCAGGATGAGGAAATTTCTTCATGCCACCAAGACTTTACCTCATCCTGAGGAGCATCCGAAGGATGCGTCTCGAAGGACGCACGGTAGAGATGCAGCGACAAACAAAGCGCCGGCAACTCACTCCGGCTTCAAGGTCCCGACATAGCTCAGAATGTCCTCCAGATCCTGCTCGCTCACGTCGAAGTGAAGCGCGGCGTGGGGCCGGCGTTCCTGGAAGGTCAGCAGCTTGGCCGAATAGACCTCGGGCTTGCGCGCCATGATGAAGAACGAGGGCGTGGAGTTGATGCCGCCGTACTTGTTGAACGTGCCGATCACGTGACAGCGCGCGCACCACGCGGTCGCGGTCTCCTTGCCCTTGGCGCTGTCGCCGGCGGCCTGGGCGGTGGCCGCGAAGGCCAGTTGGCCCACGATCGCGGTCCCGACAACGACCTTCACGAGACAATCAAGGCGGTGTCTCATCATCTCTCCCTCCCCGGTCTACGGGCGCCATGGACCGGGCCTCACGCCGGCAGGCGGCGTTCCTCGCGCGGGGTCTTGTGGAAGAACTCGCGGTAGCACTTCGAGAAGTGCGAGGCCGAGACGAAGCCGCAGGCCAGTGCCACGTCGAGCACCGACATGGCGGTCTGGGTCAGGAGCGCGCGGGCGCGGTAGAGCCGCAGCTCCAGGTAATAGCGGGTCGGGGTGCGGCCGAGGTACTTGCGGAACAGCCGCTCGAGCTGGCGGGTCGAGAGCTGGGCGCGCCGGGCGAGCTGACTGCGCGGCAGCGGCTCCTCCAGGTTCTCCTCCATCATGCCGATCACCTTGAGCAGCTTGGGATGGCTGATGCCGAGCCGGCTCCTGAGCGCCATGCGCTGATGGTCGTGGCCGTCGCGGATGCGCTCGTGGAAGAACTGCTCGGCGACCTGGATCGCCAGATCGCGGCCTTGCTCCAGCGCGACGATCGAGAGCATCAGGTCGAGCGCCGCCGTGCCGCCCGAGCAGGTGAAGCGCTGGCGGTCGATCTCGAACAGCTCGTCGGTGACGTCGAGCTCGGGGAAGGCCTCCTGGAAGCCGGCCAGGTTCTCCCAATGCACGGTGCAGCGATGGCCTTCGAGCAGCCCGGCGCGCGCCAGCACGTAGCTGCCCGTGGAGACCGCGCCCATGCGGCAACCCTGACGCGCGAGCCGGCGCAGCCAGCCGTAGACCGCCTTGTCCTGGAACTCGTGGGCGTGGTAGCCGGCGACCACGATCAGGTTGTCGAGCCGCGGCGCGTCGGTGATGGCGGCCTGGGCCAGCATCTCGATGCCGTTGGAGGCGGCCGCCGGCGCGCCGTCCTTGGTGATCACCACCCAGTCGTAGAGCGGGCGCCCGGCGAGGCGATTGGCCGAGCGCAGCGGCTCGACCGCCGAGGCGAAGCAGATCATCGAGAATTGGGGCAGCAGGTAGAAGCCGAAAACCTGCGCGGTCACAGCATCCGATCGCTCCGCCATCATGGCCCTCCAGGGGCCCGGGGTTCCGCCGCCCCGCCCGGCCGTCCCCAGCGCCCTCCGAGGACAAACCCCGTCGTCCCCGGAACAGTTTATCCACTGATCCTCTGTGGCATTTTTTTGAAAGCCGGGCAAGTGGGGAGGGGGCGTCGCGGGGGCCCAGTGTTCATGGTGTTGCGAGGCCCCCACCGGCCCCCAGCCTTGCCAGCCCCCACCCCCTTTGGCAGGTTCCCCGCCACCCTCCCACCGCCCGGACCCGCCCGTCATGCCGGACATGCCCGAAGAGCTGAGCCCGAAGGCCGATATCGCGGCGCTGGTGCCGTTGTTGGAGCTGCGCAATCGGATCGGCTTCGTCTATGGCAGCGAGGAGATCGCGATCCTGCTTTACGCGCTGGTGCGGCGCGAGCGGCCGGCGGTGATGCTGGAGCTCGGCACCGGGCTCGGGGTCACCGCCTTCTGGATGGCGCAGGCGGCCAAGGAGAACGGCGGCGGGCATCTCTGGACGCTCGACGACGGCAGCCATTGGGAGGAGCCGGGCAAGTTCCAGGCGGCGATGAACGCGCTCGGCGAGACGCCGCCTTTCGACGCGCTCGACAAGCCGGCGCTCGACTATCCGACCTTCATGACCTGCATGGTCGAGCTGCTCGACCTCGGCCGGCAGATGACCTTCATGAAGGAGCACGTCGACGTTGCCAAGGAAGAGGACTTCACGCCCGCGCGCTATCCCTTCCTCGAGTGGCCGATCGACCTTGTGTTCCTAGACATCAACCGCACGCCGGACGAGATTCTCGACGCGCTGACTCTGCTGCTGCCCCATCTCTCGGACGCGGCCTCGGTGTTCATCGATTCGGCCTCGACCAGCCTCTCGAGCTATCTCTTTCTGGAGAAGCTGGTCGAGCAGCTCAACCATTCGAAGGTGCCGCGCCGCTTCCTGCTGGCGCAGTCGCCCGAGCGCCGCCAGGCGCTGACCGAGCTGGTCGCGCGGCGCAAGTTCACGCTCGTGCACCTGATCGAGCGGGCCAATCGCGCGCAGAACTCCACCGCCTGGCTGAAGATCGAGCCAGTCGACTACGTGCCCCACCCGAAGACGCTGATGAAGTGGGTGTGAGAGGCGGGGACGCGGCGCCGGCGAGCGATCCTCACGCTTCGACAGGCTCAGCATGAGGGTAATGGGCAGGTGCCCCAGCGGTGGTGGCGTCGCCGAAACGAACTATCTCCAATCTATCCCCTCACCCTGAGCCTGTCGAAGTGTGAGGATAGCTCGATCTGTCGGCCAAGCGCCAAGACGTCCCTCACCCGAGCCCGCAACGCAGTGCTATAACGAGCCATGGCCGAGCAACCCTTCTGGCGCCGCAAGCGGCTCGAGGAGATGACCCCCGCGGAGTGGGAGTCGCTCTGCGACGGCTGCGGCAAGTGCTGCCTGATCAAGCTTGAGGACATCGACACCGGCGCCATCGCCTTCACCTGCGTTGCCTGCCACATGCTCGACGGCTCGACGGCCCGCTGCCGTGATTACAAGAACCGCTTCGCGCGCGTGCCTGACTGTCTGGAGGTGACGCCCGAACTGGCGCGCACCGCGCCCTGGCTGCCCTCGACCTGCGCCTATCGCCGTCTCGCCGAGGGGCGCGATCTCGCCTGGTGGCATCCGCTTGTCTCCGGCACGCCCGATACGGTGATCGAGGCCGGCATCTCGGTGGCCCACCGGACGGTGAGCGAAAATGACGTCGACGATGAGGACCTTGAACAGTTCATCGTCGAGTGGCCGGCTGAAGGGGA
>JAKSDN010001091.1 GCA_022360075.1 Kiloniellales bacterium
GAGAGGTAGGAGGCAGCCGTTTCGGCGCCGTGTCCGTGCGGCCCCTCCTGCGATTCAGTTGTTTCGGAACTGTCGCTGCGCCCTCGGAGCTTCAGCGCAATCCGAGCTTCTCGACCAGCCTTGCCCGCTTCATGAGCCACCAGCCTGACTCCGGCGGCCACATCGCGTGACCTTCGTCGGCGCCGAGCTGGGCGGCGGCGTGGAGCGGCCAGCTCGGGTCGTCCAGCAACTCGCGGGCGAGGGCAACCATGTCGGCGCTGCCGTCGGCGATCGCGGCCTCGCAGGCCTCGGCATCCCAGAGGAAGCCGACGGCCATGGTCGCGACGGCGGCCTCGCGGCGGATGCGCGCGGCGAAGGGGATCTGAAAGCCGTGCTCGAGCTTCATGCGCGCCGGCCGCTGGCGACCCCCGATGCCGCCGCTGGAGCAGTCGATCATGTCGACGCCCTCGGCCGCCAGCGCGCGGGCGGTCCCGATGGTGTCCTCAGGCTCGATGCCGCCCTCGACCCAATCGGTGGCCGACAGGCGGAAGATCAGCGGCAGCTCCTCGGGCCATTGGGCGCGAATGCTCTTTGCCACCTCCACCGCCAAGCGGCGGCGTCCCGCTTCGTCGTCACCCCATCGGTCGGTGCGCGCATTGGCGATGGGCGAGAGGAACTGATGGATGAGAAAGCCGTGGGCCGCATAGACCTCGAGCACCTTGAAGCCGGCCTCGGCGGCGCGCCGGGCGGCTTGGCCAAAGGCAGCGATCACGCGGGCGATGTCGGCCTCTGCCATCGCAGCCGGCGTCGGCCAGCCCTCGGCGTAGGATAAGGCCGAGGGCGCGATGGCCTGCCAGGGCGCCTCGTCGCGCAGGGTCTCGTCCTCGACGGTCACGGGTGTCTCGCCGTGCCAGGGCCGCCGCTCCGAGGCCTTGCGGCCGGCATGGCCGATCTGGATGCCGGGCACGGCACCTTCGTCCGTCAGGAAACGGGTGATGGGCAAGAGCGGCTCGATCTGGCCGTCCTCCCAGAGGCCGAGATCGCCGTGCGTTCGCCGGCCGCAGGCCTCGACGGCCGTGGCCTCGGCGAAGACCAGCCCGGCGCCGCCCAGCGCGAAGCGGCCCAGGTGGACGAGATGCCAGGTGTTCGCATAGCCGTTGCGCGCGCGGTACTGGCTCATCGGCGAGACGGCGATGCGGTTCTTGAGAGTGACGCCGCGCAGGCTCAAGGGCTGGAAGAGGTGACTCATGCCATTCAGGAAGCGGTCGGCTCGAAGGCGAGAGAGGCTGGCGAGATCAGGACGCCGAACTCTTTACACCAGATGACGACGCTGCCGTAGTTCGAAAGCTCGACGCC
>JAKSDN010000548.1 GCA_022360075.1 Kiloniellales bacterium
CCCAGGTTCCAGGAGAGGCCTTCGGCCAGCATGAAGGTGTGCCCCACGCCGAACTCGAAGAGATAGCCGCCATGCCCGCCGGCGACGTCCTGCACGCCCTCGATGTCGATGTTCCAGTTCCGGAAGTTGACACCGAAAAAGGCGCCGACCTCGAGCGACTCGTCGACATCGGGCAAGCGGTCGACGCGGTTGTTCTCGACGTCGTCGCGACCGCCGTTGTACTTGATGACCGGACCGAAGTTGATCAGCTTGCTCGGGACCACGTTGACCTTGAGGTTGGGCCCACGGAGCTGCGCGTAGTACTCCTGGTATTGCGCCCTCACCGTGGCGAAAGGAATCGGCTCGTAGTCCTCCGAACCCTCGTAGTCCGGCGCCACGCCGGCGCCCAAGCCCAGCGTGAAGACCCAGTCGCCGCGCTGAACCGCCCCGCCCCCCTCCGCCGAGACGAGCGTGGGCGCGAAGAGGACAGCGGCCGCCAATGCGGAACCGCCGACGAGGTCGGTCAATCGAACTGCGCGCTTCATCGATCACCCTTTTTCAGGAAGCCCGCCGAGATGCCGGGCACTAAGGACGTGTGCGAACGGATTCGGATCTTCGACGTGCCGCCGCAACGCGGCGCTGCCGCAGCCAGGCATTGCGATCCCCGATGTCGAACCTGTCTTCGGCGACATGCGCTCCGCCACCAGGGCCAGGACAAAGCCTTAGATTTAGATATCTAGGCCCCGTGGCGACAAAGTCGACCTTATTCTTCAAGCGTCTGGGCGCGTTCGACCGCTCAGATCGGGCGGGCCATCAAGACCGCGGGAAACGACAGGCCGAGCGCCATGGGGACTTCGACCTGGCGCAGCGCCGCGAATCCCAGCGCCGCGTAGAACGGCACCGCATTGAGGCTCGCGAAGCACTCGAAGCGACGCAGGTCGTGCTGCCGCGCGGCGGCCTCGCACTGCGCATAGATCGCACGGCCGATGCCGCGCCCGGTCCAGCCCGGATGCGTGGCGAAATGGCGGATGTGAGCGAGGTCCGGCGTGACGTCTCCGCTCCCCGGCCGTTCCCGCGTCCAGCCGCCCGCGCCGACGATGCCGCCGTCTTGGCGCTCGGCGAGATAGTAGGTCCCTGATGACAGCAACGACGCGTTGGCCTGGGTCATCGAGGGAAGGGCCGCCTCGAGGACCTCCTTTTCATAGGCTGGGCCCATCAGAGTCGGATAGGACGCCTCCAGCAGCGCGGTCACCGCAGGTCCGTCATCCGGTGTCGCGACTCTGACCGTGACTTCAAGCGGCACGGCCGGTTTCCCTCGAGCTGCCGTCAGGAACCCTGCTCGGCGAACTCATCGAAGGCCCGCAGCGCTTCGGCGCCGTAGACCATCGAAGGGCCACCGCCCATCTGCAGGGCGACGCCGATCGCCTCGACCACCTCCTCGCGCGTCGCGCCGGCCTTGAGTGCCGAGTGGCTGTGGAAGGCGATGCAGCCATCGCAGCGCGCGGAGACCGAGATCGCCAGCGCGATCAGCTCCTTGGTCTTGCGCGCCAGGGCGCCGTCCGCGTAGGTCGCCGCGCCCAGTTCGCGGAAGGCCTTCAGGGCCTGCGGGTGGGCGCGCGTCAGCCGGGCGGCGTCGGCGGAAACCTGCTTGGCGATTTCGGGGTAGCTCTGCGGCATGACGATCTCCGGTTCCGGTTCATCGGGGGGTCAAGGAATCGCCTGGACCGCGCTTTGTAAAGCCGCGCGTGCGGGCCTGTGCCGGAGCCGATTCAAACCGAAAGCAAAACGTTCTAGGATGGCGGCCGGCGGCGCGTCCGCGCCACGCTATCATCGCGAGGACAGCTCCCATGTCCGACTATCCCGAGTTCGCCGACCCGCAAGTCAGGCCGCGCTACACCGGCCTGCCGAGCTTCATGCGCGCGCCCTATCAGGAAGAGCTGTCCGGCGTCGACATCGGCCTGATCGGCATCCCCTTCGACGGCGGCGTGACCAATCGGCCCGGCGCGCGCCACGGCCCGCGCGAGATCCGCAACCAGTCGAGCCTGATGCGCAAGGTCCATCAGGCGACCGGCCTCGCGCCCTTCGATCTCTGCCGCGTCGCCGACCTGGGCGATGCCTGGGTCGAGAAGCCCTTCGAGCTCGAAGGTGCGCTGAACGAGATCGCCGGCTTCTACGAGAAGGTCCATGCGGCGGGCATCGTGCCGATCTCGGCCGGTGGCGACCACTCGGTCACGCTGCCGGTGTTTCGCGGCATCGCCCGCGAGCGGCCGATCGGCATGGTGCATTTCGATGCCCACTGCGATACCGGCGACGACTACCTCGGCTCCAAGTTCCACCACGGCTCGCCCTTCCGCCGCGCTGTCGAGGAAGGCCTGCTCGACCCCAAGCGCACGATCCAGATCGGCATCCGCGGCCCCCTGAACGACCCGGACATCTGGAAGTTCAGCCACGATACCGGCATGCGCGTGGTCTACATGGAGGAGCTCTACGAGCGCGGCGTGCGGGCCATCGTCGCCGAGGCGCGGCGCGTGGTCGGCGACGGGCCGGCCTACATCAGCTTCGACGTCGACGGCCTCGACCCGGTCTACGCGCCCGGCACCGGCACGCCCGAGGTCGGCGGCTTCACCAGCCTGGAGGCGCAGATCATGATCCGCGGCCTGCAAGGCCTGAACCTGGTCGGCGGCGACGTGGTCGAGGTCGCGCCGCCCTTCGACCCCAGCGGCAACACGGCCCTGGTCGGCGCCAGCATGATGTTCGAGATCCTCTGCGTCGTCGCCGATGCGGTAGCGGCGCGAAGAGCACGGCCGGCGGCGGCACAGTAGACCTTTCCTCTCAGGCCCACGAGATCCGCCCAAGTCTGTGTTGGCGATGCCGCGCGGAACTATGGCGATCTAAGATGAAACGGGCCCAGAGTTGCCCCTCTCCCCCACTGGGGGGCGAAGGGATGGTGGAACCGTCGCCGGCAATGTGAACTCTGAGATGTGCGTCCCGTACGGCCTCAGGAAGAGGCCCGCCAGCGCGCCAGGTCCGCGCCCGTATCGACGTCGACCAGCGTCTCGAGCAAGGCGACCCGCTGATCCCGCAGATTGGCGAGCGTATCCGCGAGGGCGCTCGCCTCGCCCCAGGCCACGCCGTCGAAGGGCAGGCGCAGGACCGGGCGGCGACGTGCGCCGATCAGCCAGTAGCCGCCGTCGTGGGCGGGCCCGAGCACCCAGTCGGCCTCGCCCAGCCGGCGGAAGGCCTCGGCCACCTGCACCGGGCCGATCGCCGGGATGTCCGAGCCGACGATCACCACGGGACCGGGGGCCGGCCGTTCGAGCGCGCGGCTCATGCGTTGGCCGAGGTCGCCGGGCCCTTGGGGCAGGAGCGCGAAGGGCCCGGGCCAAAGGCCGCCCCGCCGATGAACCGCTCGGTCGGGGGTGACAGCGAGCCAGGTGGTCCAGCGCGCGTCCTGGGCCAGACGGCGTAAAACGCGGTCGGCCGTGAAGCGGTAGAAGCGCCATGCCTCGAGCGGGCCGAGGTCGCGCGCCAGCCGCCGCTTGACAGTGCCCAGCCGCGGCGCGCGGGCGAAGACCACGAGGTGGCGGGACGGCCGAGGATGGCGGCCGTGACGCGCTGGCACCAAGGCCGTCATCCGTAAAGCCGGCGCAGCAAGCCCGTCGGCAGGCCGAGGAAATAGCCGAAGAGCAGGGCGAGGTTGCGCAAGGGCCGGGCCCACCAGCCGTCCTGCCGGTAGCGTCGGGCCGAGGTGACGACCATATGGTCGAGCAGGCAAATCCGGCGGCGGCCGATCCGCCGCACCAGATCGACGTCCTCCATCAGCTCGAGCGGCCGATAGCCGCCGAGCCGCCGGTAGAACGCGCCGGCCATCAGCAGCCCCTGGTCCCCGTAAGGCAGTCCGAGGCGCCGCGCGCGCCAGCCGGCCAGTCGCTCGACCCGGCGGGCGCGCGGATCGGAATCGTCGAGCCGCAGCCGGAAGACCGCCGCTCGCTCGCAATTGGCCGGATCGGCGATGAATGCCCGGACCGTCTCGGACCAGCCGGGCTCGGGC
>JAKSDN010001435.1 GCA_022360075.1 Kiloniellales bacterium
GCGGAGGTTCGCGATCTCTTGGCGCCCTTCGGGGCCGTCACCCGCTAACACGGCTTTTTGCGAAAGTCAGGGAGGTATCAGATGGCACAGAATACGAAGCTGGGGAACCGCAAGATCTCGCGCAGAACCCTGGTCAAGAGCACGGCTTCGGTGGCTGCGCTCGCCGCCGTAGGCGGCTTCCCCAACGTGCTGCGCGCCCAGGGCAAGAGCGTCAAGATCGGTATTCTCCATCCGGTGACCGGGGCGATCGCCTTCGCCGGCACGCAATGCCGCCTGGGCTCCGAGCTGGCGATCGAGGAGATCAACGCGGCCGGCGGCATCAAGTCGCTCGGCGGTGCGATGCTGGAGCCGGTGTTCGGCGACACCCAGGGCAAGCCTGAAGTGGGCGCGACCGAGGTCGACCGCATGGCGAGCGAGGGCATCGCCGCCCTGGTCGGCTCCTACGCCAGCTCGAACACGCTGGCGACGACCCAGGCTGCGGCCAAGCACGGCATTCCCTGCGTCGTCGACGTCGCCGTCTCCGACAAGATCGTCGGCCGCGGCCTCGACAACGTCTTCCGCTTCAGCCCCGGCTTCGGCAAGTGCTCCGAGGATGCCCTCAACAACCTGGTGAAGATCAACGGCGCGGCGGGCGACATCGCCAAGACCGTCACGATCATCCACGAAGACTCGCTATTCGGCTCCGGCCTCGCCAAGCTGCTGAACGGGCGCCTGCCCGAGTTCGGCTTCGAGGTGATCGACACCATCGCCCACGCGACCCCGACCCGCGACTTCGGCAATGTCGTCACCAAGCTGCGCTCGACCAAGCCGGACCTGATCGTCCCGGCCAACTACTACAATGAATACGTGCTGCTCGCGCGCACCATGCTGCAGCAGAAGATCCAGCCCAAGGCGATCTACTCGGTGCTCGGCGGCGCCGCCTCGAACTATCGCTTCGTCAAGGAGCATCCCGAGGCCGCGCAGTACATCATGGACTGCAACCACTGGGCCGACCCGCGCAAGGACGGCACCAAGGCGCTGCGCCAGAAGGTCGAAGGCATGGACAAGTTCTTCACCTTCCAGGTCCCGATGAACTACGACTGCATGCACCTGATCGCCGACGCCTTGGAGCGCGCCGGCTCGGCCGAGCCCGAAGCAGTCAAGGCGGCGCTCGCCGCGACCAACTGGGGCGGCATGATCATGCCTTACGAGGCGGTCGCCTTCGACGAGACCGGCCAGAACAAGCATGCCCGGCCGGTCAACACCCAGATCATCGGCGATACCATCGAGATCATCTTCCCCGAAGAGCTGGCCTCGGCCGGTGTCGTCTACCCGATGCCGGCGCGCGGTTGAGCGACCGACTTTGCGGGCCGGCCGCCGCCGCGGCGCGCCGGCCTGCAAGCTCGTCTTTGGTGTAGCGCTCCGTGCTCGACCCCGTCCTGATCTGGTCCGGCATCGTCAACGGCCTGATGCAAGGCGCGATCTATGCCCTGGTCGCGCTCGGGCTCACGTTGATCTATGGCGTGCTGCATATCATCAACTTCGCCCACGGCAGCCTGCTGATGATCGCCATGTACGGGGTCTTTCTGCTGTTCACGCAATTCGGCGTCGATCCTTACGCGGCCCTGCCGATCATGGTCGTCGGCATGTTCCTGATCGGCTACGCCCTGCAGCGCTGGCTGATCGAGCGGGCGAGTCACGGCCGTGACGAGAACATCCTCTTGGTCACGCTGGGCATCTCGATCGTGATCGAGAACCTCGCCTTGTTTCTGTTCCAGGCCGACACGCGCACGATCGACGTGCCCTACGCCTTCGAGTCGGTCGAGATCGGCGGTGTCTTCGTGGCGATCCCGCGGCTGATCGCCTTCGTCGCCGCCCTGCTGATCGCCGCCCTGCTGTGGCTGATGATCCAGCGCACCGACGTCGGCAAGGCGATCCGCGCCGTCGCCAAGGAAAAGCAGGGTGCCCGCCTGGTCGGGATCAACGTCGCGCATATCTACGCGGTCAGCTACGGCATCGGGATCGCCTGCCTCGGCGCGGCGGCCTGCCTGCTGATGCCGACCTATCTGGTCTATCCGACGGTCGGCCATGCCTTCGTGCTGATCGCTTTTACGGTCGTCGTACTCGGCGGGATGGGGAGCTTTCCCGGCGCGCTGCTCGGCGGGCTGATCATCGGCCTCTGCGAGAGCTTCGGCGGCATCTTCCTGGGCGAGAGCCTGGGGCAGATCGGCATCTTCGTCGTCTTCATCGCCGTGCTGCTGTTCCGGCCCAGCGGCCTGCTCGGGAGCCGCGTCTGATGCCGGCGCTCGCCGCGATTCTGATCTTCGCCGTCGTCATGGCACTGGTGCCGCTGTTCGGCCTTACGGACTTCACGCTCTCGTTCCTGACGATGATGCTGATGTTCGCCTATCTGGGCCAGGGCTGGAACATCCTCGGCGGCTACGGCGGCCAGTTCTCCTTCGGCAACACGGTGTTCTTCGGCTCCGGGCTCTACGCGACCGTGATCGCCCAGGTGCAGTTCGGGCTCGGGCCGTGGGTCGGCATCGGCGCGGCGTTGTTCGCCGGCGCCCTGGTCGGCTTCATCATCGGCTGGCTCAGCTTCCGCTATGGCCTGCGCGGCTCCTACTTCGCGCTGATCACGCTCGCCTTCGCCGAGGTCTGCCGCATCGTCGCCAACTCCATTCCGATCACCGGGGCCGGCGCCGGGCTGCAAATCGCCCTCGAGGCCTCGCCGGCCAACCTGCAGTTCGTCGGCCGCGAGAGCTACTACTGGATCATCCTGGCGCTTACCGTCGGCTCGCTCTTCGTCGCCTGGGGGCTGGAGCGCTCGCGCTTCGGCGCCTACCTGATCGCGATCCGCGACGACGAGGACGCGGCCAAGGCCCTCGGCGTCGATATCTTCCGCACCAAGCTGTGGGCGATCGTGCTGGTCGGCGCGATGACCGGGCTCGGCGGGGCCTTCTACGCCCAGATGTTTCTCTACGTCGATCCGCACATCGCCTATGGCGTCGCGGTCTCGGTCGAAGCGCTGCTGGTCTCGATCGTCGGCGGCATGGGCACGATCTTCGGTCCGCTGCTCGGCGCCGCGGCGCTGCACGGGGTGAGCGAGATCGCGCGTTCGACGATGGGCGATGCGCCGGGCCTCAATCTCGTGCTCTACGGCGTGCTTCTGGTCGTGATGGTGACCTTCCTGCCGAAGGGCCTGTTCGGTCTTGCCGGAATCTCGGCGCGGCGCCTGCTCGTGCTGTCGAGGCGCTGATGCTGGTTCTGCAATCCGTCTCCAAGAGCTTCGGCGGCCTGCGCGCGATCGACGACGTGAGCTTCAGCGTGCCCGAGGGCCGCATCGTCTCGCTGATCGGCCCGAACGGCGCGGGCAAGACGACGCTCTTCGCCTTGATCGCAGGCTTTCTCGTCCCCGACCAGGGGTCGATCCGATTCCTGGATCGGGACGTCACGGGTTTGGCGCCGCACGAGATCTGCCGCCTCGGCGTCGCGCGCACCTTCCAGGTGGTCAAGCCCTTCGCGGCCCAGAGCGTGCGCGAGAACATCCTGGTCGGCGCGCATCTGCGCCGGCCGGGCCGCCGCGCCGCGCTGACCAGGGCCGAGGAAGTTGCCGATCTGGTCGGCATGACGGCGCA
>JAKSDN010001174.1 GCA_022360075.1 Kiloniellales bacterium
ATAGCAGGAGGACCGCATGATCAACAGACGTGAGTTTATGGGGCGCAGTGCCGCGATCGGCGCTGTCTTCGTGGGGGGCGGTTTGTCGCGGGATGCCTTCGCGCAGTCGCGGCCATTCACCTTTGTCTCCTGGGGGGGCGCGTTCGCCAAGATGCAGCAGACCGCGTTCCTCGATCCCTTCGCGGCGAGCAAGGGGATCGAAACCGCCATCGCGAGCCCGCCCGATATCGCCAAGATCAAGGGCATGGTCGACGCCGGTGCGATCGAATGGGATCTGCTGGTCCTCAGCGGCCGCGGCGTGTGGCGCGGCGCCGACGAGGGCTTCCTCGAGCCGCTCGACATGGCCCGCATCCCGAACGCCAAGGCGCTGAAGTCGGAGTTCGTCACGCCCTACGGCATCGTCACCTCCGTCGGCGCCTCGGTCATCGCCTGGGCTAACGACGCCTTTCCGAATGGCGGCCCGGAACGCTGGGCCGACTTCTGGGACCTCAAGCGCTTTCCGGGCAAGCGCGGCATGTACAAGGGACTCTACTGGAACTACGAGGTCGCCATGCTTGCGGAAGGCCTCACGTCCGAAGAGATCTACCCGGTCACCGACGAAAAGATGGACATGGCCTTTAAGAAGCTCGAGGAGCTCAGGCCCTATGTCGCCGTCTGGTGGACCTCGGGGCCGCAACCGGCCCAGCTTCTGACCTCCGGCGAGGTGACCCTGACCTCGGCCTGGAGCGGCCGCGTCTTCAATGCCATCGACGGTGGCGCGCCGATCAGCTTCACCTTCAACAACGCGCTGGCCTGGGGCAGCCACTTCTGCATCACCAAGGGCAGTCCCCACGCCGATCTCTGCCACGAGCTGATCGACTACTCGATCGGCATGGGCCCGCAATCCAAGCTGCTGGAGCTGAACGTCTACGGCCCGTCCCTCGAGGCGGCTGCCGCCAAGGCTAGCGACGACGTGCGCAAGACCCTGGTGCTGGCCCCTGAACACATCGGCGGCTTGCACTTCCTCAACGACCGCGAAGCCGCCACCTACGAGGTCAAGTACGAGGAACGCTGGAACCAGTTTCTCCTGGGCTGATCCCTGTCCATCGCCTTTGCCGCGCGGGACCGATCGCCGACACCGCCTACCAGAACAAGGCCGTGGTCAACGCCATCCTGTTCAAGTCCAGTGATCCCGGTCCCTCTCGCGGGCTTGCCGTGGGATCGTCGATGGTCGTTTGAGCGAGCGCTGGCCCTCAACGGCCATCGTGCCTGCCGAACAGCATCATGAAGGCGGTACAGACGAGTGCCATGCTCGCCAGCAGCACCAGGGTGGACAAAGAGAATATCAACGGCACGTTGGAGGTGTGGGCGCTGGCCTGGGCCCATTCGAAAATCGGCAAGGTCTCTACGCGGCCCGAGAGCAGGATCGATCGGGATAGCTCGTTGAAGGACAAGAGGAACCCGAAAAGCGCCGCGGCCACGACACCGGGCAGAATCAGCGGGAACTCGATGTCCCAGAAGCGCCGCCAGGGTGACGCGCCGAGGTCGCCGGCCGCATCGAGCAAGCGGGTGTCGAAG
>JAKSDN010000919.1 GCA_022360075.1 Kiloniellales bacterium
ACGCCATGAGCCCCTTCAACGCCTTCCTCTTCATCCAGGGCCTCGAGACCCTGCCCCTGCGGATCCGCGAGCACTGCCGCAACGGCCAGGCCGTGGCCGAGTTCCTGCAGGGCCATCCGGCGGTCGAGCGGGTGATCTACCCGAGCTTCTTCGAGGGCGAGCAGAAGCGCCGGGCCGAGACCTACCTGGGCGGCTACCACGGCGGCCTGGTCGGCTTCGAGCTCAAGGGCGGGCGCGAGGCCGGGCGGCGCTTCATCGACGCGCTGGAGCTGTTCTACCACGTCGCCAACATCGGCGACGCCCGCTCGCTGGCGATCCATCCGGCGACCACCACCCACTCCCAACTCGCGCCGGAGGAGCAGCTCGCCACCGGCGTCACCGACGGCTACGTGCGCCTGTCGGTCGGCATCGAGCACATCGACGACATCCGCGCCGATCTGGAGCGTGGGCTGAGCGTGGCGGCCGGCGCCGCGGCAGCCGCATGACCGCTCTCGACAGCGCCCCTGCCCCCGGTGCCACGACCGGGGCCAGGGGTGAGAGCGGGCCGGGCCTCGTCCTGCCCGGCCCGGCGGCCCTGCTGATCATCGACATGCAGAAGGCCTTCGACGACCCGGTCTGGCAGCCGCGCAACAACCCCGAGGCCGAGGCGATCGCCGGCCGTCTGCTGGCCGCCTGGCGCGATAGCAGACGCCTGGTGATCCACGTCCAGCACCTCTCGCGCGAGCCGGGTTCCAGCTACCGGCCCGACGGCCCCGGCGTCGAGTTCAAGGACGAGGTCCGGCCCCGGGCCGGCGAGATCGTCGTGCAGAAGCGGACCAACAACGCCTTCATCGACACCGGCCTGGAGGCGCTGCTGCACGAACGCGGCATCGCGAGCCTGGTGACCGTCGGCGTCATCACCAACAACTCGGTCGAGGCGACGGTGCGCATGGCCGGCAACCTCGGCTTTACGACCTACGTGGTGGCCGATGCCACGGCGACGATCGACAAGCAGGATCTCGACGGGCGGCTGTGGCCTGCCGACGAGGTCCAGGCCCTCTCGCTCGCCAACATGGCGGGGGAGTATGCGACGGTGACGGATAGCCGGTCGGTGCTGGCGGCGCTGGGATGAGAGGTAGTCCGTCAATGTGCTGCAGTTGTCGCGTGCGTCCTTCGAGACGCGCCCTTAGGGGCGCTCCTCAGGATGAGGAAGAGTCTTCGTGGCATTAAGAAAAGCCCTCATCCTGAGGAGCCCGCAAAGCGGGCGTCTCGAAGGACGCACGCTGCTCATCCAAAGCTACGCCAATGAGGCTGAAGGCTGCCCCTACCCCGCCAACTCCCGCATCGCCAGCGATCCCAGCTCCGCGTAGGGCGCGTAGGCGCGGGCCTTGGCGGTGAAGGCGAGGTAGGCGTCGCGCACCTTGGCGGCGAGCGGGTCGCCGGCGCCGACTTCGGCGAGGACGGCCTTGCTCTCCGCGCCCAGACGCGCGACCACGGGATCGGGAAAGCGCCGCACGTCGACGCCGTGCTTCTCCGCCATGGTCGCGAAGGTCTCGATGTTGTGGAAGGTGAAGTCGGCCAGGGTCTCGAGCGCGCTCGCCTCGGCCGCCGCGCGGATCACCGCCTGCAGGTCGGCCGGCAGGGCCTCGTAGCGTTCGCGGTTGACCAGCACCTCGAGCGCCGGGCCGGGCTCGTGGAAGCCCGGCATGTAGTAGTGCTTGGCGAACTTCTGCAGGCCGAAGGCGATGTCGTTCCAGGGCCCGACCCAGTCGGCGCCGTCGACCGTGCCGGCGGCGAGCGCGGGCGCGATCTCGCCCGGCGGCGTCAGCACCGGGATCGCGCCCAGGCGGCGCAGGACCTCGCCGCCGAGGCCGGAGATGCGGAACTTGAGGCCCTGGAAGTCGGCCACCTCGTTGATCTCGCGGTTGAACCAGCCGCCGGCCTGGGTGCCGCTGGAGCCGGCGAAGAAGGGACGCACGCCGAAGGGCGCGTAGAGCTCCTCCCAGAGCGCCTGGCCGCCGCCGAAGCGCAGCCAGGCCACGAACTCGACGGCGGACAAGCCGAAAGGCACCCCGGTGAAGAAGTGGAAGGCCGGGCTCTTGCCGACCCAGTAGTAGGATGTGGCATGAGCCAGGTCGGCCGTGCCGCCCTGCACGGCGTCCAGGGCCTCGAAGGGCGGCACCAGCTCGCCGGCGGCGAAGAACCGGACCTCGATCCGGCCGCCCGACATGGCGACCAGGCGATCGGCGAAGCGCCGCGCGTTGGTGCCGACGCCCGGCGCGCCCTTCGGCCAGGCAGTCACCATGGTCAGGCGCAGGCGCTCCTGGGCCACCGCCGGGCGGGCGAGCGCCAGCCCGGCGGCGCCAGCGGCGGTCGCGGCGAGCAGCCCGCGGCGGCTGCTATGGTCCTTGTTCTGCGCGTTCTTCGACATGCTGGACGCTCCCTCGATCGGATCCCGGGCCGCATTGTGAAAGAGGCGCGCGGGTCGGGAAAGCGTGATTCAGGGCGGCCGCACTGGCCCTTGTTGGCGCCCGGCCCGGGGCCTAAACTAAACAAAGACAAAGCGTTTCGCGGCCGGAGCAACGCGCCGCACTCAACGGCGAGATCAGCGCAGTCATGGCGGTTCCCAAATCCCGAGTGAGTCCCCTCGTTCGCGACCTACCAGAGGCGCGCGCAGCCGAAGCCCGCGCGCCCGAGACCCTGGGCGCCTATCCCCAGGTGAGGCCCAGACGCAACCGCAGCGACGACTGGACCCGGCGCCTGGTCGCCGAATCCAAGCTCTCGGTCGATGACCTGATCTGGCCGGTCTTCCTGCAGAAGACGCCCGGCGAGAGCGAGATTCCCTCGATGCCGGGCGTCAGGCGCTACGGCCTCGACCGGCTGCTCGATCTGGTCGGCCCGGGCGTCGAGCTGGGCATCCCGGCCGTCGCGCTCTTCCCCTATCTCGACGACCACGAGCGCACGCCCGACTGTGCCGAGGCGGTCAATCCGGACAATCTCGTCTGCCAGGCGGTGCGCCGGCTCAAGGAGGCCCTGCCGGAGGTGGGGGTGATCTGCGACGTGGCGCTCGACCCCTACAACGCGCTCGGTCACGACGGCCTGGTGCGCGACGGCGTGATCTTGAACGACGAAAGCGTCGAGGTGCTGGTGACTCAAGCGCTGGTCCAGGCCGAGGCCGGCTGCGACGTGCTGGCGCCCTCAGACATGATGGACGGCCGGGTCGGCGCGATCCGCAGCGCGCTCGACTCCAAGGGCTTCCAGGACCGCAAGATCCTGTCCTATGCCGCCAAGTACGCCTCGGCCTACTACGGCCCCTTCCGCGACGCGATCGGCACCAAGGGCGCGCTCACCGGCGACAAGAAAACCTATCAGATGGACCCGGCCAACAGCGAGGAAGCGCTGCGCGAAGTCGCGCTCGACCTCGACGAGGGCGCCGACATGGTGATGGTCAAGCCCGGCCTGCCCTATCTCGATATCGTGCAACGCGTGAAAGCGACTTTCGGCGTCCCGACCTTCGTCTATCAGGTCAGCGGCGAGTACGCGATGATCAAGGCGGCTGGCGCGCAGGGCTGGCTCGACGGCGACAAGGCCATGATGGAGGCCATGACCGCCTTCAAGCGCGCCGGTGCCGATGCCGTTCTCACCTACGCCGCTCTCGAGGTGGCGGAGCGCCTGCGCGCCGGCTGACCCCCGGCCCCGACAGGCTTCACACCGCCGAAACAAAGAACCCCTGGCTTGCCAGGGGAAAGATCCTATATGCACAGCGACTTGCGGGCCCCGCACGCGAAGCAAAGGCCGGCCGGCAGGGGCTCAACGAAGCTCTCTAGGGAACGGAGAAGGAAACATGGCGTTACAACTCGGCGACACCGCCCCGAACTTTACCCAGGATTCGACCGAAGGCTCGCTCAACTTCTATGACTGGGCCGGTGAGAGCTGGGTCGTGCTGTTCTCGCACCCGAAGGACTTCACCCCGGTCTGCACGACCGAGCTGGGCTACATGGCGGGCCTGAAACCCGAGTTCGACAAGCGCAATGTGAAGATCCTCGGCCTGAGCGTCGACCCGGTGGACGACCACATCAAGTGGTCCAAGGATATCGAAGAGACACAAGGCCACGCGCCCAACTATCCGATGATCGCCGACCACGATCGCAAGGTCGCCGACCTCTACGGCATGATCCATCCCAACGCGCTCGACACGCTGACCGTACGCACGGTCTTCATCATCGATCCGAACAAGAAGATCCGCCTGATGATCACCTATCCGGCGAGCACCGGGCGTAATTTCAACGAGATCCTGCGGGTGATCGATTCGATCCAGCTCACCGAGCACAACAAGGTGGCGACGCCGGTGAACTGGCAGCAGGGCGAGGACGTCATCATCGTGCCGGCGCTCAGCAACGAGGACGCGGCCAAGCTCTTCCCCGACGGCTGGGACGAGCAGAAGCCCTATCTGCGGGTGGTCAAGCAGCCGAATGCCTGACGCCAAGACCACGACGACCGCGCCGAGCGGGCCACGAAAGGGACAGAGCCAGGCGCTGGAGGACCAGCGCCTGGCCCCAGGCGACAAGCTGCCGAACATGGCCCTGCCCGATCAGGGCGGGACGGTGCGGACCTTCTACAACGAGCTCAAGGGCGGGCCGATCGTCCTGTTCGTTGCCGCCAGCTTCCAGCAACGCGCGCCGGAAGCCGTACTCGCAGGTCTGGTGGAGCGCCTGCCCACGCTGGCGACGCACCGGGCCGAGCTGATCGCGCTGAGCGGCGATTCGGTGGCGCAGAACGCGGCGCTCGCCGACGGGCTGTCCGCCGATCTCCAGATCCTTGCCGGTGGCGAAAGCGGCGTGATCGAGCATCTGCTCGCCGGCGAGCCGCCGCTGCTACCCGGTGTCGAGCCGCCGCGGCCGGAGTGCTGCACCTATGTGCTCGACCCGAACCAGCGCGTGCTCGCCGTCATCGGCCGCGAGCCCTGCGCCGACCACGCTGCGGCCGCGCTGGCCGCGCTCGAGTCCTGGCAGGGCGCCAAGGTCGAGCCGGCCCTCGTCACGCGGGGCGCGCCGGCCTTGATCCTGACCGAGATCTTCGAGCCGGCCTTCTGCGCCGAGCTGATCGAGGCCTGGCGCTCGGGCCAGCAGCGCGAGGGCGGCGTCTCGACGGGCCTCGGCAATGTCTACGAGCCGGGCTCCAAGAAGACGCTCGAGCATCAGGTCAGCGATCCGGCACTCAGCCGGCGCATCACCGTGAAGCTGGCCCGCCGGGTCGGACCGGAGCTGCGCAAGTGTTTCAACCATTACCAGCCGTTCCGCCTGGAAGGGCCGATCGTCATGCGCTACGAGGCCAGCCGGCAGGACTTCTTCGGTCTACACCGCGATGACTTGCGGCAGTCGGACCGCCGACGCTTCGCCCTCTCGCTCAATCTCAACGAAGGCTATGAGGGCGGCGAGCTGATCTTTCCCGAGTACGGGCCGCACCTCTATCGGCCGCCGGCCGGCGCGGCGGCGATCTTTTCCTGCGCCTTGCTGCACGAGGCACGCCCCGTGACCCGCGGCGAGCGCTTCGTCATGACCTCGTTCTTCTGCGACGTCGACCAGCCCGATCCGCGCGTGCCCGCCGAGCGCCGCCGCCACATGGCGGTCTAGTCAGGAGGCTGCCAGCGCGGGCCCGGCCCCGAACGGCTTTTTCGGCCCTTCCCTAAGCGCCGCAAAGAAAACCGCCGCACAGCGATCGTGCCAGCGCTCCTTGCTGCCGCGCCCGTGGAAACCGACGTGCCCACCCGCGAGCGGCAAGACCGGCGTTACGGTCGGCACGCGCCGCCAATCGAAATCGAGGTAAGCCTTGGCCGGGATCCAGGGATCGTTGAGCGCGTGGATGACCAAGGTCGGGACGCGGACTTCGGGCAGAAAGCCGAGCGCGCTGCAGCGGCTGTAGTAATCCTCGGCGCCGGCGAAGCCGTTGCGCGGCGCCGTCACGCGCTCATCGAAGTCGAAAACGCTGGATGCCCCGGCGATCGCCGCACGCTCGGCATCTGCCGGCGGGACCGGCGCGGCCAGGGCCTCCCGCTTCATGCGCTGCAGCAGATAGTGGTGATAGAGCCGGTTGCGCGGCGTCATCAAGCGGACCTGCGCCGCCTTGAGGTCGATCGGCGCCGACACGGCCACACCGCCCAGGACCGGGAAAGCCTCGCCGTGCTCGGCCAGGAACTTGATCAGCATGTTGGCGCCGAGCGAGTAGCCGATGAGCAACAGGCCCCGTGACAACGCGTCGGGCGCCCACTCGGCCAGGGCACGCAATGCATCGCGCAGGTCTTCGCTGCGCCCCGAGTGATACTGCTGGCGGCAGGTCTCGCGCGACGGCCCGGCACCGCGCAGGTTGAGGCGCAGCACCGGATGGCCGAGCCGGAGGAAGTGCCGGGCGCTGCCGCGCATGTAGGAACTGTCCTCGCAGCCGGTCAGGCCATGCACGAGCGCGACGAGCGGCCGCGCCGCGCCACCGTCGGGCATCTGCAGACAGGCGGACAGGCGGTCGCCCGAGCCGTCGGCCATGGTCAGCAGCAGCCGCTCGCCGGGCCAGGCGTCGAGCGGGATGACCGGGCGCAGCAGATAGTTCCGCACGGTCTGGAGATCGCCGCCCAGCCAAGGCGGGCGCGCCGCGAAGGCGGGCGGGTCGAAGCGGACCGGCTGGGGGTCGGCTTGCGGCTGGATGGCATCGGGCATTGCCGGATGTAGGTAGGATCGTGCGGCGGCGAGGTCCAGGGTTTCAGCCAACCATCGTGCGATAGCCCCGCGCTATTGAAACGGAAGCCCAACGCTATTTGGCGATGGCAACCTGGCTACCGAGATCGTAAGTCGGGCGGGAACGGCGTCGTCGGCTCGACGCTGCGCTTCAAGCGCCCTGGGAGGCACTGATGCTTAAAGCTCTGATTTTCCTGGTTATCGGCGGTTTGCTGGGGTCGGCCGGCGGTTTCGCGGCCGGCATCTTCGTCTATCCCTATATCTTCCTCGCCGACATCGTCGCCACCGAACAGGTCGCCGATATCGCCTCGAAGCAAGTGGTCGCCAAGGGCGAGTTCATCCACGCCAATCCCTCGGATCCGATCCACTACGGCAAGGGCGCGGTCACGGTCTTCGACGACCTCGTGCACTTGGAGAGCGACTTCGAGGTCGGCCCCGGCCCGGCCTTCCACGTCTATCTCGTGCCCAGCCCCGAGGTCAGGGGCGCCGCCGAGGTCGAGAACGCCATGTTCGTCGACCTCGGCCGTCTGCGCGCCTTCAAGGGCAGCCAGAACTACGCGATCCCGCCCGGCGTCGAGCTTTCGAACTACGGCAGCGTCGTCATCTGGTGTAAAGAGTTCGGCGTCCTGATCTCGCCAGCCTCTCTCGCCTTCGAGCCGACCGCTTCCTGAATGGCATGAGTCACCTGTTCCAGCCCCTGAGCCTGCGCGGCGTCACTCTCAAGAACCGCATCGCCATCTCGCCGATGAGCCAGTACCGCGCGCGCAACGGCTATGCGAACACCTGGCATCTCGTCCACCTGGGCCGCTTCGCGCTTGGCGGCGCCGGGCTGGTCTTCGCCGAGGCCACGGCGGTCGAGGCCTGCGGCCGGCGTACGCACGGCGATCTCGGCCTCTGGGAGGACGGCCAGATCGAACCGCTCTCGCCCGTGACCCGATTCCTGACGGACGAAGGTGCCGTGCCCGGCATCCAGATCGGCCATGCCGGCCGCAAGGCCTCGGAGCGGCGGCCCTGGCACGGCGAGACACCCGTGACCG
>JAKSDN010000798.1 GCA_022360075.1 Kiloniellales bacterium
AGGAGTAAAAGGCCGGGCGAGAATAGACCAGCGTTCTTCGACAGGAACGACAAGGGGCTTGGAGCGCTGGACAAACAGCCTGCGTGCTTCGAGACGCGCTCTGTCGAGCGCTCCTCAGCATGAGGAGCAATCTTAATGCCATCAAAGGCCTTCCTCATGCTGAGGAGTCCCAAAGGGGCGTCTCGAAGCACGCACGCCAGCACTGCAGCCAAGACCGGAAAGTGCCACCATCGCTCGATCCTGCCAACACGGCCCGGACTTTTGTCCCTCTTACCCGCCCCACTAGGTAACTCTTTAGTTTGGGTCCAATTCTGGTCGACACTTGATCCAATTTCATCGGACTCGAGTGTCGGAATGGAACCACTAGGAGCGCGAGGAGACAGATTCCGATTGAGAAGAAGTGGTGGAGCCGAGGGAAGGAGGTTTGAACCGGTTGTTTGACACCCTGGAAGAACGGAACGCCGTTCTGGAGCGTGAAGCCCCTGGTCTCGACCCCTTTCCCTAACTCCGGTCGGCAGGCGCTCGCGTGGACAACTTGCTTCGTGGCAGCCCCTCGCTCCGACCTCGCTTGGCCCCAATTCCCCAAGGCACGGTGGCGTTTACGAGTTGATAGCATATATGCTATCATAATTCATGGACATCGCGGTTATCGACACGAGTATCTTCGTATCGGCGGTGATGAAGTCGTGGACGGCCCCCAGACAGGTTTTACGGCTGTGCCTCAGCGGTGAAGTGCAACCTCTCATGGGAAATGCACTGTTCACCGAATATGAAGACGTGCTGTCCCGCAAGGACCTGTTCGAAGGGGCGGCGCTGGAGGACTCCGAACGATCGCAGCTGCTGGACGCGTATCTGAGCGTTTGTCGCTGGGTGCCGATCTACTATCTCTGGCGGCCCAACCTCAGGGACGAGGCCGACAACCATCTGGTCGAATTGGCACTCGCTGGGAACGCCCGATGGGTCGTCACTGGAAACAAGGCTGACTTGGGGTCAGGCGAACTGCTGTTCCCGGAATTGCGCATCGTAACCGCAAGAGAGTTCTTAGGAGAAAGGAGCTGAGCATGGCGACACTGACAATCCGCCTGCCAAAGGACCAGCACGAACGCCTCAAGGCGCTCGCGGCGCGCCGCGGCACCAGCCTCAACAAGCTGTTCGAGGAGTTCTCCACACGTGCCCTGGCGGAGGCTGATGTGGAGGCACGGTTTCTTGTCCGCGCCGCCCGCGGCGACGCGCAAGCCGGGCTGGCACTGCTGGATAAATTGGACACGCATTTCCAGGAGTCATAGCGAACAAGACCGACTTTCAAAGCGTCCTGCTCAGACGGGTGGGTCAAAGCGGAACTGGGATACCGGCTTGCGACAGGATCGCTTTCGCGCAAAAAGGCGCTGGTCCGCTGTGCAATTCCAGCAATATGGAAGTATGGGGGAGCCCCGCGAACGAAGTTCGAACCATAAGACCCGAGGCGAGACCGGTTCGACTTGAGGGGAATTGGTGGAGCCCCGCGAACGAAGTTCGAACCGCAAGGCCCGAGGCGAAACCGGTTCGACTTTAGGCGAGGTGGTGGAGCCGAGGGGAGTCGAACCCCTGACCTCTACAATGCCATTGTAGCGCTCTCCCAACTGAGCTACGGCCCCGAGAGCATCGCCAGGCCCCCGAGATCGGCGGCCAAGGCGGAAATTTGGGTAGCTGGAAACTAGGTACCCGCGCTTGCCAAGGCAAGGGGAAAATGTGCAGTCGGGACCCCGTTGCACGCCTCGGGAAGCGCTCTGAGCCCGGGCCTCGAGGCGCCGGGAGCGTTCGAGGCTTTAGCCGTCCTTCTCGTCGTCGTCTTCGATGACGACGTCGGACATGTCGTCGTCGCCGAGCTCCGAGGCGTCCTCGATCAGATCCTCGTCCTCGTCGTCTTCGATGAGCTCTTCCAGCTCGTCCTCGTCCGCTGCGGCCTCGTCGGTCTCGGCCTCCTCGGCCTCCGGCTCGGCGGCGGCAGGGGCCGGCTTGGCGACCGCGCTCGGCTCAGGGCTGGCCGGCTTGCTGTTGGCCCGAACCCGACGCGAGCGCAACAGCGCGTCGGGATCGAACTCGGCGCCGCACTTCGGACAGACGATCGGTGTGCGCTGAAGATCGTAGTACTTCGCGCCACAGCTCTGGCAGATCCGCTTCGTGCCCCACTCGGCCTTGGCCACGGCTCGTTTCTCCGACGCTGTTGGGCAAGGAAAAGCGGCTGCCAATTGCCACGATCATCGTTCCCTGTCAAAAGCAAAATCGCAGCGGGCCTTGCCAGCGCGGCGCTTTGTGCTACAGACCGCCGCACGCTAGGCGCAACGCGCCGCGCCGTCCCGCCCCGAGCCCACGCGGAGCCATGATGCCGTCCGGAGATCTCAGTCCCGCCGCCGCGCGAACGCCGAGGCCGATGGCTGCAACAAGCACCGAGGCCTTGACCGGCACGGCCCGGGTGCCGGGCGACAAGTCGGTCTCGCATCGCGCCATCCTGCTCGGCGGGCTGGCGCTCGGCGAGACGAAGGTCGAGGGCCTGTTGGAGGGCGAGGACGTGCTGCGCAGCGCCGCGGCCATGCGCGCCCTCGGCGCGGCGGTCGAGCGGCAGGCGGACGGAAGCTGGCATCTCGTCGGACGCGGCATCGGCGGGCTGACCGAGCCCGACGAAGTCATCGACATGGGCAACTCGGGCACCGGGGTGCGCCTGCTCATGGGCCTGCTGGCCGGTCATCCGATCGCCGCGACCCTGAGCGGCGACCGCTCGCTGAACAAGCGGCCCATGGCGCGCGTGACCGGACCGCTCGAGCAGATGGGCGCGCGCTTTCTCGGGCGCAGCGGCGGGCGGCTGCCGCTCACCCTTGTCGGCAGCGACGCGCCGCTGGCGATCACCTACCGCTTGCCGGTGGCCTCGGCCCAGGTGAAGTCGGCGATCCTGCTCGCCGGCCTCTCGGCCGCCGGACAGACCCGCGTGATCGAGCCGGCGCCGACGCGCGATCACAGCGAGATCATGCTGCGGCACTTTGGCGCGGAGCTCGCGGTCGAGCCGGACCCCGAGACGGAGGGCGGGCGCGTCGTGACCCTCGTCGGACAGCCCGAAATCACCGGCCGGTCCCTTCATGTGCCGGCCGATCCTTCTTCCGCCGCCTTCCCACTGGTCGCGGCACTGCTGCTGCCGGGCTCGCAGCTACGCCTGCCGCGGGTCTGCATCAATCCAAGCCGCATCGGCCTCTATCGCACCTTGCGCGAGATGGGCGCCGAGATCGCCCACGAGAACGAGCGTGAGCTCGGCGGCGAGATGGTTGCCGATCTGGTGGTTCGATCGGGGCCGCTGGAGGGGATCGAAGTACCGGCCGAGCGCGCGCCCTCGATGATCGACGAGTACCCGATCCTCGCCGTGGCCGCGGCAACGGCCCGGGGCCGCACGGTCATGCGGGGCCTCGGCGAGCTGCGGGTCAAGGAGAGCGACCGCCTGGCCACGATCGCGCGGGGCCTGAGCGCCTGCGGCGTCGAGGTCGAGGAGGGCGAAGACAGCCTCGTCGTGCAGGGCTGCGCCGGCCGGCCCAGGGGCGGCAACGCGCAGGCCCTGGAGACCCACCTCGACCACCGCATGGCCATGAGTTTCCTCGTCCTCGGCCTGGCCGCCGAGCGCCCGGTCACGATCGACGACGCCCGGCCGATCGACACCTCCTTTCCCGGCTTCGTCGCGCTCATGAACGGCCTGGGCGCGAAAATCGCGCCGGCGTGACGCTCGACCCGGTCATGATCATCGCGATCGACGGGCCGTCGGCCTCGGGCAAGGGCACGCTGGCGCGCCGGCTGGCCGAGACGCTCGGCTTCGCCCATCTGGACACCGGCATGATCTACCGCGCCGTCGCCGCCAAGCTGCTCGAGCAGGGCCAGGCGCCGAAGGATGCCGAGGCCGCGCTCAGAATCGCCGAGAGCCTGCGCCCGGAAGACCTGAAACGGCCGGACCTGCGCGAGGAGGCGGTCGGTCAGGCCTCGTCGATCGTCGCCGCCCAGCCGGCGGTGCGCGACGCCCTTCTCGTCTTTCAGCGCGACTTCGCCCGGCATCCGCCGGCCGGCAAGGGCGGCGCCGTGCTCGACGGGCGCGACATTGGCACCGTCGTCTGCCCGGACGCGGCAGTGAAGCTCTTCGTCACCGCCGGCCTGGAATCCCGTGCGCAGCGGCGCCACAAGGAGTTGATCGAGCGAGGCAAGACGAGTATATACCCGCGCGTACTCCAGGAAATGAGAGAGCGAGACGCCAGGGACGGCGCGCGGGCCACGGCGCCGCTGCGACCCGCCCAAGACGCGACAATCCTGGATACAACGGAGATGGATGCCGACGCGGTGCTCGCAGCCGCGGTCAGGCTGATCGAGGCGCAGCTTCCGGCCGGCTAGGCCGGAGGATGCGGTTTTTGTGTTTTCGTCTGGTCGCGCCGCCAATCCGCCGGAAGCGCGACAAGACCGCCGGAGTCAACCGGCCGGCAAGATGCGAAGATTTGAAAGGATCGAAGACAGAATGGCTGAGACCGCCACCGAAACGACCGCCCCCCAGAAAGAGAATTTCGCCGCCCTGCTCGAGGAATCTCTCGGCACCTCGGATTCGCTCGAAGGCACCGTGCTCAAGGGCACGATCCTGGCCATCGAGGGCGATCAGGTCCTGATCGACGTCGGGCTGAAATCCGAGGGCCGCGTCGCCCTGAAGGAGTTCACCAAGGGCGGCCAGAACCCCGAGATCGCCGCCGGCGACGAGGTCGACGTCTATCTGGAGCGCATGGAGAACAAGGACGGCGTCGCGGTGCTGTCCTACGAGAAGGCCAAGCGCGCAGAGGCCTGGACCCAGCTCGAGGGCGCCTTCGAGCGCAACGAGCGGGTCACCGGCGTGATCTTCGGTCGGGTCAAGGGCGGCTTCACGGTCGATCTCTCGGGCGCCGTCGCCTTCCTGCCCGGCAGCCAGGTCGATATACGGCCGGTGCGCGACGTCACCCCGCTCATGGGCACGCCGCAGCCCTTCCAGATCCTCAAGATGGATCGCTCGCGCGGCAATATCGTGGTCTCGCGCCGCGCC
>JAKSDN010001232.1 GCA_022360075.1 Kiloniellales bacterium
GGCCTCGTCACCAAGCACGCCAACCGCTCCTTCATGGTTCGGCAGGTCGATCTTTCGGAGTACCTCCAGAGCCTGAAGGTCCGCGAGGTCCTCGAGGCCGAGGCGCTCGCCAACGCCCTCGGCCGAATCGACGAGAGCGAACTCCGGACCGCGCAGCGGGAGATCGAGGAACTGGCCCGCCTGCCGAACGTTCACACCGACGATCACTGGCGGTCCGACGATCGCATCCACGAGCTCTTCGCCAACGCCTGCGGCAACCCGGTCATGGCCCGCATCATCAAGGACCTGAGGGTCACGACCCGTCTGTTCGAGATTGCCCTCCTGGCCGAGCGTGTCGAGGCCGATCACGTGGAGCACAAGGCGGTGCTGGACGCGATCCAGGAGGGCGACGTCCGCAAGGCCCGGCGCGCCATACAGTCGCATATCCGCAGCCTCAGCCGCCATGCGGTCAACAACCTGGCCTGACCGCCGCTATCGCACTTCCTTGTCTCGCTCGCGCGATTCCATCCTCAGTATGATCAGGCCGCTGGCGATCACGATCGCGCCGCCAGCGATGGTCCCGCCGTCCGGGACTTCCCCGAACACGATCCAGCCAAGAATTGCAGCCCAGACGATCTGGACGTAGGCGAAGGGCGCCAAGACGGCGGCCGGCGCCATGGCGTAGGCCTTAATCAGCAGAAAGTGGCCGCCAAGCCCGGTCAGGCCGGCTGCCCCGAGCAGGGCCCATTCCAGCAAGCTCAGCTCGGACCAGAACAGAGGTGTTGCAGGCGTCAGCACCGCCACGCCGCACAGACCCGTGAAGAACAAGGTGGTCGGCGCCCGGTCGGTCGCGGCCAAAGCGCGTGTCGCGATCTGGTAGAGTGCCCAAGCCAAGGCCATCAACATCGGCAGCACGGCGGCCCAGTGCATCTCCACGTCCGGACGGATGACGATCAGCACGCCGCCGAAGCCGCCGGCGATGGCGAGCCATCGCGGGAAACCGACACGCTCGCCCAGCAGGGCGCCCGCGAGCAGCGCGACGAACAGCGGCGAGGTGAAACTGATCGCATAGACCTGCGTCAGCGGGAGGTACTTCACCGCCAGGAAGATGCTTCCCGTGGCAACGACCAGCAGGCCGCCGCGCGCGATCTGCAGCCATGGCCGTCGCGTGGCCACGAGGCGCCGACCGCCGAGCAGGGGCGCCAGCAGCGATAGCGCGAGCAGGTGGACCGCGAAGCGGCCCCAGACGATCATCGCCACCGGATGGCGCACGGAAAGATGCTTGGCGACGGAATCGAGGGTGACGAAACAGAGGAGCGCTACGCACATCAGGGCGATGGCCGGGACGGTTCGGTCGGCTCGCTCCAGCCGCCCGGTCATGGTCGAATGGCGATCATTGAAGGGTGAGGAGCCGGCGCGGCGTCTCGGCGAAGAGCGTTTCGATTTCGGCCTCCGAGAATCCGCGCCGTCGCATGATCGGCACCACGTTGGCGAAGAGATGGCCATAGCCGTGCCCGCCCCAGCGGGTGAGCCGGGTCTTGGTGCAGATGTCCTGTGACAGCGTGATCCGCTCCAAATGGCCCCGGTCGATCAGCGCCCGGATCATGCGCAGCCGTTGCCCGTCGTTCGGCAGATCGACGTCGGCGAAGGGATAGTACGAAGACTCAATCCCGAAGAAGTCATACTCGACGACGCAGCCGCTATCGGCGAGGCGGAGCACGGCATCGGCCTCGAAGAAGGTTCGATCGATGTGACTGATGACCAGTCGGCTCACGTCGCCGCCGGCTCGGCGCACGAGTTCGACGATCGCGAAAGGAGAACCCGGATCCCGGCCCGGATGCACGTTGAGCGCCGCGCCGGTCTCTTTCTGGGCGATGACGGCGGCTTCGAGCGCCGCGCACTCCGCCGCGCTCCAGGGATCGGACACGCCGATCTCGCCGATGATCCCGGCGCGCACATCGCTGTTCCAGGCGCCCTGGCCCACGGCGGAGACCATCTCGGCCGCGAGCGCGTCTACGCTCTTGCCGGTCAGCCGGTCGCCGGCAAAGCCCTCCAGATAGTAGCCGCAGCCCATGACGATCGCGACGCCGGAACGTTGGGAGACCGCCCTCAGCCCGTGCGGATCCGGCTCTATGCCTCCGCAGGTGAGCTCGACCAGCGCCGAACCGCCGCTCGCCTTCAGCTTGGCGAGCTCGGCGATCGCGATCTCGGTGTCGGCGAGCCGGTGGTTGCCGGTATGCCTGCACCAGTGATAGCGAACTTCGAAGCTGTTCTCGAGCGTGCTCTCTACCTCCGGCAGGCCCTGCGCCGCGAGCTCCGGCGGCGTGATGTCGCAGAGCACATGCTCGTGCATCAAGGTCCAGCCGAGCGTGTCGGGTTCGATCGGGCCGGTGACGGTCTGAACCTGGCCGCGCACCGCTCGCTCACCTGTCATGGCGCAAGGGGGGTCATGCGGCGGGCTCGCCGACCTTGAAGAGACGCGCGGGGTTGAGCGCCGCCATGGTCTTCAAGTCGTCACGGCTGAAGCCCGCGGCCTCCAGGAGAAGCAGAAACTCCCGGAATCCCTCCACGGGTGGCGGCAGCACGAAGACGCCGCAGTCGCTGGAGACCACCGCCCGCTCCGGCGTGGCGGCACGGATCAGCCGCGCCATCTGCGGAACGCCGACCGCCGAGACCGTATGGCGTTCGGCATCGACGTGAGTCAGCCCTACCTGGGTGGCATGCGAGATGAAGAAGAAGGAGAAGTCCGCGAAGGCACCGAGCCCACAGACCTCGGTCACGGTTTGCTCGTCGTAGTGCGAGCAGGGAACCAGGATACGCTCGACGCC
>JAKSDN010001466.1 GCA_022360075.1 Kiloniellales bacterium
CGCATCGACCGGATCGTCCAGACTGTACAGTCCGGTCACTGGCCGGTTCGCGAGGCTGCGGTTTGCCAGGATGATGGCGCCCTTGTAGTAGCGGCGCAGCCGGTCCACCACGATCGCCATGGGTTGATCGATCGCAATCAAATGGCCTTGGCGCCAAGCCGCGATCTGGCTCGGCAGTCTGCTCCCTTGGGTCACCTCGCCGGTCCGGCTGACCTGCAAGGTCTGGCCGGCCCGAAGTGCTTCGGACAGCGACGGGGACGTGGTGTCGGAAGAGACCTGGACACGCCCATGCTGCAAGGCGACCGTCGCCCCGTTGTCGGAGCTCAGGACATTGAAGGCGGTGCCGAGGACGGTGGCGCGCATATCGCGTGCGGTAACGTGGAATGGCCGGTCGACGTCCGACGCCACGTCGAAGAAGGCCTCGCCGGTGAGCAATTCGACGCCGCGTTGCTGCGCGCCGTAGCTGAGGGCGATGGCGCTCTCGGGGGCCAGGACGACGGTGCTGCCGTCATCGAGCTCCAGCATGCGGATCTCGGCCGTCTTTGTTCTGTGGTCGGCCTGCATCTGAAGCAGAGCGTCCGGCGCGAAAAGCAGGGCGATGCAGGCCGCCGCGGCCAGGGCCGCGAGTTTCAGAGTGCGCCGGGGCCAAATCGGTTTCCCGGGTCCGTCGTGCCGGGCCGTGGAGGCACGCGCAGGCGGGACGGGGCGGGGTCCGGCCTCTGCGTCTCGTCGCTCGGCGACGAACGGCGCCCAATGTTCGGCATAGGCGGGAAGCGCCGAGCCGATCGTCCCGATCGTGTGCCGCGTCGCCGCCCAGGCCTCTTCGTTCGTGGGGCTGGCCCGCAGCCAAGCGTCGACGCGGCGGAAAAGGTCGGCGTCGTCCGGATCGTCCTGCACGAGGATGAGCCAGTCGGTCGCCTCCTTGGAGGCCTGTTGCTGGGCGGACTCCGATCGCTCAGTCATGCCGCTCCTTGGGCCCAGGCCACCAACGAAACCCGATCCCGGTCCTATCGTCGGCCTGGCGAGAGAACAACGCTCTAATCACTAGACGCACCCGGGACCGTCTTTTCCAGGAGAAGCATCGATCGCAATCTCTAGGGCCAGCCCAGACGGCGCTTGCAATGCTGCA
>JAKSDN010000133.1 GCA_022360075.1 Kiloniellales bacterium
CCTGGCCGCGACACTGCGGCGCCTGGCATCGGCGGGTCTCGATGACTTCTATCGCGGCGAGCTGGCAAAGGCGCTGGCCGCCGAGCTGGAGCGGCACGGCAGCCCGGTGAGGATGGGCGACCTCGAGCGGCAGCGGGCGCGGGTGTGCGAGCCGCTCTCGGTCGCACTCGGCTGCGGGACCATCTACAACGCGCCACCCCCCTGCCAGGGCCTGGCCTCGCTGCTGATCCTGGCGATCTTCGAGCGGCTCGGCTGCGGCGAGGCGGAGGGCTTCGCCCACCTCCACGGCCTGGTCGAGGCGACCAAGCAGGCCTTCCGGATCCGCGACAGCGAGATCACCGATCCGGATTTCATGACCGCCGATCCTGCGGTGCTGCTGGGCGCGGAGAGCATCGCCGGGCTCGCGGGCGCGATCGATCCGGCCAAGGCGCAGCCCTGGTCGAGCGGCGCGCCGGGGGGTGATACGGTCTGGCTCGGCGCGGTCGACGGCGCGGGCCGGGTGGTGAGCTTCATCCACAGCATCTACTGGGAGTTCGGATCGGGACTTTGCCTCGCCGAGACCGGGGTGCAGTGGCAGAACCGGGGCAGCAGCTTCGCGCTCGATCCCGCGCGTCAGAACCATCTGCGGCCCGGCCGGTTGCCGTTCCACACCAACAACCCGGCCCTGGCGCGCTTCGAGGACGGCCGGGTCATGGCCTACGGCGCCATGGGCGGCGACGGCCAGCCGCAGAGCCAGGCGGCGGTCTTCTCGCGCTACGGTCTGTTCGGGCAGGGCTTGCAGGCCGCGGTCACGGCGCCGCGCTGGGTGCTCGGGCGGACCTGGGGCACGCAGAGGGTCAATCTACGCCTGGAATCGCGCTTCCCGGACGAGCTGATCGCGGCCCTGCGCGCGGCCGGCCACGATGTCGAGCTGGTCGCACCCTTCGACGAAGTCATGGGCCATGCCGGTGCCGCCGTCCGCCATCCGAACGGCCTGCTCGAAGGGGCGAGCGACCCGCGTTGCGACGGGGCGGTCTCGGCCTTTTGAACCGCGGCAAGGCCGCAGGGCCTTCCCTTTCCACGCTACAGACCTTTCAATGAATGCATGGGGCGGTTGCGGAGATACGGCCCGGCCGCGTTGGGCCTGCTGGCGATGCTCTGGCTGGTCAGCGCCACGGCGGCCGAGCTGGGCGCAGGCAAGAAGGCCGTGGCCCGCGGCGACTATGCGGCGGCGCTCGGCATATGGCGTCCGCTGGCCGAGCGCGGCGACGCCGATGCCCAATACAACCTCGGCCACCTCTATCGCCAGGGTCTCGGCGTTTCCAAGAGTCTGAGCGAGGCGGCCAAATGGTATGGCCTGGCTGCCGCCCAGGGTGTGCCCAACGCGCAGTTCAATCTCGCACTGATGTACGCGAACGGCCAAGGCGTACGCCAAGATCTAGTCCTCGCCCACATGTGGTTGTCCCTGGCCGCCGAGCGCTTCCCGATCAGCGACCTGCGCGACCAGGCATTGGCCAATCGGGCCGCGGTCGCCGAACACATGACCCCGGCCCAGCTCGACGAGGCGAACCGCCTGGCCAAGGCTTGGAACGAAACCGGCCAATAGGGTCGGCGCAGCGGCTTTGAGAGGTCGGGGGAGCAGGTTGGGCCAGGCTTGTGACTCCGTCGGGGAGCGCGCATGATGCGCCGCGACCGCAGCCCCGAATGGCCTTGCAGCACGTGGCGTCGCCTTTCCAGGCCGGTGATCAGCTCATTTTAAGGACCGGATTGATGAGAATGCAGAGATGGAACTGCGCCCTGCTCGGCCTGGCCATGGTCGGCCTGCCGTTCGCGGCCACGGCGCAGGATGGCGGCAGCGAGGCGGACCCGGTGGTTGCGATCCTCAACGGCGAATCGATTCTGCGCTCGGAGGTGATCGAGTCGGCGCGGGACCTGCCGGCCCAGTATCAGGCTCAGGTTCAGCTCATCATGCCGGCGCTGATCGAGCGTCTGATCGACATGAAGCTTCTGAGCCTGGCGGCTTCGGACGCCGGGCTCGCCGACGACGAAGAAGTGAAGTCCCTGATTGAGCGCCAGCGGCAGGAGATCATACGTCAGGTTTACGTCACGCGCCTCGTCGAGGCGAAAGTCACCGACGATTCGATCCAGGACGCCTACCAAGTCTACCTCACGGAGAACCTGCCGCCGACCGAGGTGAGCGCCAGGCACATTCTTCTGGAGAACGAGGCGGACGCCCAGGAGATCATCGTCGCGCTCGAGGCCGGCGGCGACTTCGCCGAGCTGGCACGGGAGCGCTCGACCGGCCCCTCCGCTGCCCAGGGTGGCGATCTCGGCTACTTCACCGCGGATCAGATGGTCGAGCCCTTCTCGGAAGCCGCCTTCGCCTTGGAGCCGGGTCAGCATTCGAAGGCGCCGGTGGAGACGCAGTTCGGCTGGCACGTCATCAAGGTCGAGGATCGCCGCACCGGTGAGCCACCCGCCTTCGAGGATGTTGAGGAAGAGCTGCGCAGCAGCCTTGCGCGAGAAGCAGTGAACGAAACCGTGCTCGAGCTGAGGTCCAACGCAGACATCGAATTGATCGAAGGCGGGGCGGAGGCGCCGCAGGCCGGGGGTGACAGCCAGCAGTGAGGAAGCCGCTCAAGGCAGCCTTTGTGCTGGCCCTGGCGACTGGGCCGCTTGCCACGGTGACGATTCCCGAGCGCGCGTGGGCTCAGGCCGGGCGCGCGGACGTCGCGACGACTGGCGAAGAGCGCATACCCTTGCGCCCGCCGCGCCGGGCGACGCTGGGCACGACACCGGTCGCCCCGCTGGTGCGCATCCCCATACCGGCCGATCCCGGCCCCGCGACCGGAAGCGCCGCGGCGGCTCCGGAAGTGCCTGCCGTGCCCGAGACCGTCGAGGCCCAGGTCGTGCCGGTCGTTCCTGCGACCCCGCTACGCGCGCAAGAGCCCGGCGCCGTGACCTCCGAGGCGGGCGAAGCGGAAGCCGCGGCGAGGCCGAGACTGCCGTCGCTCTCCATTCCGGGCGCGGTGCGCCGCGCCGCGCGGCAGCGCCCGGCCGAGAGCGCGCCGCCGCTGCTCGCCGCGCTGCCGCCGGCCGGCGGCGAGGTGCCGCGACG
>JAKSDN010000130.1 GCA_022360075.1 Kiloniellales bacterium
GATCGCATGAATGGCATCATGTCGATCCAACCCGTCGCGCATCAATCGCTCCAGAGTCAGCCGGACCGGGATCTCATCGCCAAGCGCGATCTGGTTCTCCACGCCGACGTGGATCATGGCATGGAGATCCTCGTTCGGCGGGTCGACGCCGATTTCTTCGTGGTAGGCCTTCACGAGGTCCACGCGCTCAAGCTCGTCCAGGCTTTGCCAGGCCTCCGGATCGGGCGCCTCAAGGGCGTCATATGCTCTCGTTCCCATGGTCGGCTCCGATGTTCTTTCAGTCCGACTATGGGGAAGTTGGCGCGGCACTTAAACCGTCACCCGACCCGCCTGTGGTAATTCTCTGTGGATATCACCTGGACCCGGGGGATCCCGTCACTCTGCCGGCGCGGCCGCGGCTTCCTCTCCTGTCTCGCCGGCGAGGGACGGCTTGAGCAGCCAAGCAAAGAGCGCCGTCGCGAGCGCGGCGCCGACGAGCTGGGCGATGATGAAGGCCGGGGCGTGGCTGGGCAGGATGCCGGAGAAAGTGTCGGTGAAGCTGCGCGCGATGGTGACGGCCGGATTGGCGAAGGAGGTCGAGGCCGTAAACCAGTAGCCGGCGGTGATGAACAGGCCGACGGCATAGGGCACGACCTCCGGGCGCCAGCGCAGGCTGCCGAGGATCGTCGCGACCAGGCCGAAGGTGGCGACCACCTCCGAGAACCACTGCGCCGGCCCGGTGCGGCCGTTCGCCGAGAGCTGATAGAGCGTCTCCTCGAACATGGCGTGGGCGGCCAGGACGCCCAAGAGGCCACCCACGATCTGCGCCGCGACGTAGAGCAAGGCCTGCGGCGGCATGATCTCCCGGCGCAGCGCGAAGGCCAGGGTCACGGCCGGGTTGAAGTGCGCGCCGGAGATCGGGCCAAAGATCAAAATCAGCACGACGAGGATCGCCCCGGTCGGCAGCGTGTTGCCGAGCAGGGCCAGGGCCGTGTTCCCATCGGCGAGGCGCTCGCCCATGATCCCGGAGCCGACCACCGTGGCCAGTAGCAGGGCCGTGCCGAGCGCCTCGGCGGCCAGGCGGCGGCGCATGTCGAAGATGTTCATCCTGTCCCCCGTTTAGCCGTTCGCGCGGCGACCGCGCCTGACGGCGTCCTCGCTTGCGAGCATCGGCGCGCAGATCTCCGGATGCCCCTGGCAGCAGTCCTCGGTCAGGAACATGAGCAGCGCGCGCACGCCCTCGACCTTGACCGCGTAGAAGATGTGCCGCCTGACCCGCCAGGACTGCAGCAGACCCGCGCGCTCCAGGTGAGCCAGGTGAAACGACAGTGCCGAGGGTGCCAGGCCCACCGACTCGGCGATCTGCCCCGCGGCGAGACCCGCCGGCCCCCGTTTCACCAGCAGCCGAAAGACCTTCAGCCGGTTCTCCTGGGCCAGGGCGGCGAGTGCCGCGATCGCGTCAGGATCTTCCATCTTTCAATAATTCAACAACTATTGAATTTATGCAAGTCACCGCATGACATCATCAGCCGTCGCCATCGAGCGTCGCTTGAAAGGCGATGAGCGTTGACTTATCTATCTATCAATAGATAGTGAAAGGATTGGATTGAAACGCGCGCCAGGCGCTTTGGCCTAAGGAGGCGGGTCATGGAGATCAACGCGGACTTCACGCAGCGGGTCGTGGTCGAGAGCGAGGCCCTGCCTTGGTCGCCGTCGCCTTTGCCCGGGGTCGAGCGCCGGATGCTCGATCGGGTCGGTGGCGAGGTGGCGCGCGCCACCAGCATCGTGCGCTACGCGCCGGGCAGTCATTTTTCGGCGCACACCCACGGCGGCGGCGAAGAGTTCCTGGTGCTGGAGGGGGTTTTCTCCGACGAGGACGGCGACTTCGGGCCCGGCAGCTACGTGCGCAACCCTGTCGGCTCCACCCACAGGCCGCGCAGCGAGACGGGCTGCACGATCTTCGTCAAGCTCTGGCAGATGGCGCCGGAAGACCAGACTTTCGTGCGCCTGGACACGCGTGCGGCGGGATGGCTGCCCGGGACGGTTGCCGGGCTCGAGGTCATGCCGCTGCACAGCTATGGCGAGGAGAGCGTGGCGCTGGTGCGTTGGCAGCCCGGCACTCGCTTTCCGACCCATCGCCACCCCGGCGGCGAGGAGATCCTGGTGCTGGATGGCGTTTTCGCGGACGAGCAGGGGCGCTACCCCAAGGGTAGCTGGTTGCGCAACCCACCGGAAAGCCAACACAGCCCCTTCAGCGACGAGGGCTGCCTCATCTACGTGAAGACCGGGCACCTTGCCGGCTTGGAAGCGGGTGTCGCGGCGCCCGGCGCGTGACGCTGAACCGAGAGTCCCAGTTCGTTCGTCGCCCGTTCGCGCGGCCGCGCGGCGGTAATTCCTTTGCCGTTCGCGGGCAAAGGCGGTAGTAAGCTGGCGCCGCGGGCCAGCGCCGCCCTGCCTTGGCGGCGGGGGGCGATCGAGGCCCAGCAGGCCCATTTCGTCCCTAGCGCGAGTCTTCCGATCCATGACAGGAGATGGCGACCGGGCCCTGTTGCCCGCAGGCCTGCAAGACGTTCTGCCGCCGGAGGCGGCCCACGAGGCCGCGGTGGTCGAGCGCCTGATCGCTTGCCTGAGCGCTTGCGGCTACGATCGGGTCAAGCCGCCCCTGCTGGAGTTCGAGGAAGGCCTGCTCTCCGGAACGGGCGCCAAGCTGACCCAGCAGACCTTTCGCCTCATGGACCCGGTCAGCCAGCGCATGATGGCGCTGCGGGCGGACATGACGCCGCAAGTGGCGCGCATCGCGACGTCGCGGCTTGGGGCCGCGCCGCGTCCGCTGCGGCTCTGCTATGGCGGTCAGGTTCTGCGCGTGCGCGGCACCCAGCTTCGCCCGGAACGGCAGTTCGGCCAGGTCGGTGCCGAGCTGATCGGGGCGCCGCAGGCCGAGGCGGATGCCGAGGTCGTCCTGCTCGCGGTCGAGGCGCTCGAGGCGCTGGGGGTGAGCGGGCTCTCCGTCGATCTGACCCAGCCCACCTTGCTCGAAGCCGTTGCCGAGGCGCTGAAGCTCGACATCACGGCGCAGGAGTCTCTCTTGGCCGCCTTGGACCACAAGGATACGGCCGCAGTGTCAGCGCTTGCCGGAGAGAAC
>JAKSDN010001014.1 GCA_022360075.1 Kiloniellales bacterium
ACCGCCATGTGCGGCAGCGGGTAGACCTTGGCGTCGCCCTCGATCTCACTGATGTACTTGGTGCAGGCCAGGGTGTTGGTGCCGTCGATGTTCATGGCGCAGGAGCCGCAGACCCCCTCGCGGCAGGAGCGCCGGAAGGTCAGCGTCGAATCGACCTCGTTCTTGATCTTGATCAGCGCGTCCAGAACCATCGGGCCGCAGTCGTCGAGATCGACGTGATAGGTGTCGATGCGCGGGTTGTCTTCGTCGTCCGGGCTCCAGCGGTAGACCTTGAATGCCTTGACGTTCTTGGCGCCGTCCAGGGCACCGTAGGTCTTGCCCTCGGTGATCTTGGAGTTGGCCGGCAGCGTGAATTCAACCATCGCGCTTCATGTATCCAATTGCTTCGTGCTTTGAGGCCGCGGTTCGACCTTTCGATTTGGTCCGCTACGCGGACGCCCCCCACCCCGACCCTCCCCCTCGAGGGGGGAGGGAGTCCGAATAGCGTCTCGCAGTACCAATTTGCCTCCCCCCTCGAGGGGGAGGCCGGCGCCCCATTCGACAAGCTCAGGGCAAGGCGCCGGGTGGGGGGCGGGCGCACAGCGCCCCAAGAAAAAGGACAAGGCCGTAACCTGCGGGACACTCACGACAGGTTCCCGAACGCGGCTCAATAGACCCGCGCCTTGGGCGGGAAGGACTGCACCTCGTTGGTGAGCGGCTGCAGGTGCACCGGGCGGTAGCCGTAGGTCACCTCGCCCGCGTCGTTGCACCAGGCCAGCGTGTGCTTCATCCAGTTCTCGTCGTCGCGGTCGGGATAGTCCTCGCGGGCGTGGCCGCCACGGCTCTCGGTGCGATGCGCTGCCGAGTTGATCGTCACCGCGGCCTGGGACATGAGATTATCCAGCTCCAGCGTCTCGACCAGGTCGGAGTTCCAGATCATCGAGCGGTCGGTAACCTTGACCTCCGGGCGCTTCGACCAGGTCTCGGCCATCTTGCTCACGCCTTCGTCGAGCAGTTCGCCGGTGCGGAAGACGGCGCAGTGCTGCTGCATGGTCTTCTGCATCTCGAGCCGCAGCGCCGCGGTCGGCATCTCGCCCTTGGCGTGGCGCGCCTTGTCGAGGCGGTCCATGGCCGGCTCGTGGGCGTCCGAGGGCAACGGCCTCTGTGTCTCGCCCGCCTTCAGGATCTCGGCGCAGCGCAGCGCCGACGAGCGGCCAAAGACGACCAGGTCGAGCAGCGAGTTGGAGCCCAGGCGATTGGCGCCGTGCACCGAGACGCAGGCCGCCTCGCCGATCGCCATCAAGCCCGGCACCACGCTGTCCGGATCGCCGTCCTTCAACGTCACCGCCTCGCCGGTGTAGAGCGCGGGGATACCACCCATGTTGTAGTGCACCGTGGGCAGCACCGGCATCGGCTCCTTGGTCACGTCGACGCCGGCGAAGATGCGCGCGGTCTCGGAGATGCCCGGCAGGCGCTCGTGGATCAGCTCGGGATCGAGATGCTCGATGTGCAGATGGATGTGGTCCTTGTTCGGCCCGACGCCGCGGCCCTCGCGGATCTCCATGGACATCGAGCGGCTGACCACGTCGCGGCTGGCCAGATCCTTGGCCGAGGGCGCGTAGCGCTCCATAAAACGCGCGCCCTCGGAGTTGGTGAGGTAGCCGCCCTCGCCGCGCACGCCCTCGGTGATCAGACACCCAGCTCCGTAAATCCCGGTCGGGTGGAACTGGATAAACTCCATATCCTCGAGCGGGAGACCGGCGCGCAATATCATCGCGTTGCCGTCGCCGGTCTGACTGTGGGCGCCGGTGCAGGAGAAATAGCATCATCCGT
>JAKSDN010001450.1 GCA_022360075.1 Kiloniellales bacterium
CCTACAAGATCTCCAAGCGCTTCGACCAGGACATCTCCGCGGTCCTGGGCGCCTTCGCGGTAAGGCTCGACGACGGCGTGGTCGTCGAGGCCCGGATCGCCTTCGGCGGCATGGCCGCGACGCCCAAGCGCGCCCCGGCGACCGAGGCCGCGATGGTCGGCTCGCTCTGGGACGAGCCGACGGTACGCCGGGCGATGGCCGAATTGGAGCGGGACTTCGCCCCGATCACCGATTGGCGCGCGAGCGCGGGCTATCGCATGCAGGCGGCGAAGAACCTGCTGATGCGCCTTTACATCGAGACCAGCGACGAGAGCGCCGAGACCCGGCTCGCCGGCGAACGGAGCCTAGCCCATGTCTGATCGCATCCAAGGCGCCGTCCACCAGGCGCTGCGCCACGACAGCGGCCATAAGCACGTCTCCGGCGAGGCGCGCTACATCGACGACCTGCCCGAGCCCGCCGGCCTGCTCCACGTCTATCTCGGCCTGGCCAGCGAAGCCCATGCTCGCCTCAAGCGCCTCGATCTTGCGAAGGTGCGAACAGCCGAAGGCGTCGAGCTGGTCCTCACGGCCGACGATGTTCCCGGCCACAACGACATCAGCCCGACGCGCCGCAACGACGAGCCGGTCTTCGCCAGCGACGAGATCCAGTTCCACGGCCAGCCGCTCTTCGCCGTCGCCGCGCGGAGCCGCGAGCAGGCGCGCTTCGCCGCGCAGCTTGCGAGCGTCGAATACCAGCCGCTGGAGGCCCTGCTCACCGCCGAGGCGGCACAGCCCACGCAGACCTTCGTGACCGAGCCGCTCACCTTGTCGCGCGGCGAGACCGCCGAGGCGCTGGCCGCCGCGCCCCGGCGCCTGAGCGGCCGGATGGAAATCGGCGGGCAGGAGCACTTCTATCTCGAGGGCCAGATCGCCATGGCCTTGCCGGGCGAGGACGACGAGGTCACGGTGCTCTCCTCGACCCCGCACCCGAGCGAAATCCAGCACATGGTCGGCCACGTGCTGGGCGTGCCATCGAACGCCGTCACGGTGGAGACCCGCCGCATGGGCGGCGCCTTCGGCGGCAAGGAGACCCAGGGCAACCTTTTCGCCGTCGTCGCCGCGCTGGTCGCCAAGAAGACCGGGTGCGCCGCCAAGATCCGCCCGGCCCGCGACGACGACATGATCGTCACCGGCAAGCGCCACGACTTCCTGGTCGACTACGAGGTCGGCTTCGACGACGAGGGCCGCATCCAGGCGGTCGACATGACCTATGCAGCGCGCTGCGGCTGGTCGGCCGATCTCTCCGGGCCGGTCACCGACCGCGCGTTGTTCCATGCCGACAACTGCTACTATTTCCCGGCCGCGCAGCTGGTCTCGCAGCCCTTGAAGACCAACACGGTCTCGAACACCGCCTTTCGCGGCTTCGGCGGCCCGCAGGGCATCGTCGGCGGCGAGCGGCTGATCGAGGAGATCGCCTTCGCCACGGGCAAGGACCCGCTGGAGATCCGCAAGCGCAACCTCTACGGCGACGGCGGGCGCGACGTCACGCCCTATCACCAGACGGTCGAGGACAAGGCCGCCGGCCGGATCATCGCCGAGCTCGAAAAGCGCAGCGACTATTGGGCGCGGCGCGAAGCGATCCGCGCGCACAACGCCGGGAGCCGCGTGATCAAGCGCGGCTTGGCACTGACGCCCGTCAAGTTCGGCATCTCCTTCACCGCGACGCCCTTCAACCAGGCCGGCGCCTTGGTCCATGTCTACACCGACGGCAGCATCCACCTGAACCACGGCGGCACGGAGATGGGCCAGGGGCTCTACACCAAGGTCGCGCAGGTCGTCGCCGAGGAGTTCCAGGTCGATGTCGGCCGGGTCAAGATCACCGCGACCACCACCGGCAAGGTGCCCAACACCTCGGCCACCGCCGCATCCTCCGGCTCCGACCTCAACGGCATGGCCGCGCAGGCCGCGGCGCGCACGATCAAGGGCCGGCTGATCGCGTTCGCGGCCGAGCACTGGGGCGTGCCCCAAGACCGGATCGAGTTCCTGCCCGGCC
>JAKSDN010001497.1 GCA_022360075.1 Kiloniellales bacterium
GGCGGCAAGGACGCGGCCTGCCTGGTCTGGTTTCTCGATGTCACGGCGCAGAGCGACGCGCTGGCCCAGGTCGAGGCCGAAAGGGATGATTTCTCCGCTCTGCTCGATGCCCTGCCGCTGCCGGTCTGGGCGCGCAACCGGCACCTTGAGCTGATCTATTGCAACCGGGCCTTCGCCCAGGCGGTCGGGCGCGACCGGGCCGAAGTGCTGAGCGAGGGCATCGAACTGCCCGGCACCGCCCTGGCCGAGGCCAGCCGCGCGCTTGCGGGCCGCGCGCTTGAGGAGGCGCAGCCCCAATCCGAGACCCATCACGTCGTGGTCTCCGGCGAGCGCCGGCTGCTCGACCTGGTCGAGCTTCCCTTCGCGCAGAGTATGCTGGCCGGGCTCGCGCGCGACCTGACGCCGGTCGAGGAGGTTCAGGGCGAGCTCGACCGGCACATCGACGCCCACGCCGAGATCCTGGAGAGTCTGGGCAGCGGCATCGCGATCCTCGGGCCCGATCTGCGGCTCAAGTTCTTCAACAATGCCTATGCGCAGATGTTCCGGCTCGACGAGGCTTTCCTGACCGGCGAGCCGCATTGGATGGACATCCTCGAGAGCCTGCGCGAGCGGCGCATGCTGCCGGAGCAGTCCGACTTCCCGGCCTACAAGGAAGACCAGGTTCGCCGGCTGTCGGCCGTGATCGAGCCCTCCGAGGAGCTGCTGCACATCCCCGACGGCTCGACGATCCGCCTGACCATCACGCCCCACCCTTTCGGCGGCGTGCTCCTGTCATTCGAGGACGTGACCGACCGCCTGGCGCTCGAGCGCTCCTACAACACCTTGATCGCGGTGCAGCGCGAGACCCTGAACAACCTCTACGAAGGCGTGGCGGTCTACGGCTCCGACGGGCGCCTGAAGCTGTTCAATCCGGCCTTCGCGCGGATCTGGAACCTGCCGCTCGACTTCCTGGAGACCGAGCCGCACATCCGCGATCTGGTGCCCCGCTCGCGCGATTTCTTCGACGTCCCGGACGAGGCCTGGCCCAAGGTGATGGACAAGATCGCCGCCAGCGTGACCGAGCCCGAGATGAGCAGCGGCCGTCACGAGCGCGCCGACGGCTCGGTGCTCGACACGGCCCAGGTGCCGCTGCCCGACGGCAACTGCCTCTTCACCTTCCTCGATGTGACCGACTCGATCCGGGTCGAGCGCGCCCTGCGCGAGCGTAACGAGGCGCTGGAGACGACCGACCGCTTGAAGTCGGAGTTCCTGGCCAACGTCTCCTACGAGCTGCGCACGCCGCTGAACGCCATCGTCGGCTTCGCCGAGATCTTGGAGAACCAGTTCTTCGGCGAGCTGAACGAGCGTCAACTGGAGTATAGCCGGGCCATCGTCGAGTCCTCCCAGCGCCTGCTCGCGCTGATCAACGACATCCTGGACCTGGCGACGATCGAGGCCGGCTATCTGCGCCTCGATCTGGGAACCGTCGACGTGGCCTCACTGCTGGAGAGCATCAAGACCCTGGGCCACGAGCGCGCCCGCAGCCGCGGCATCGAGTTCGAGCTCGTTTGCGCGCCCGACGTCGGGGAGCTCGTGGCCGACGAGCGCCGGGTCAAGCAGGCGCTCTTCAACCTCGTGTCCAATGCCTTCAAGTTCACGCCCGAAGGCGGCCGCGTGACGGTCGAGGCCGGGCGCATCGACGGCGAGGTCCAGCTCATGGTCTCGGACACCGGCATCGGCATCCCGCAGGAGGAGCACGCCCGGGTCTTCGGCAAGTTCGAGCGCGGCAGCACGCAGGGCCGGCAGTCCGGCGCTGGGCTTGGCCTGTCGCTGGTCAAGAGTCTGATCGAGCTGCACGGCGGCTGGGTCGAACTGGAGTCGGAGCCTGATCAGGGCACGCGCGTGATCTGTCACCTGCCGAGCAACGCCCGCCAACTGATCGACGACGGCGGCACCAGCCTCGCCGATCTCGCGGCGCTGGCGGCGGCCGGTTCGAAAAGGGCGGATGCGGCGTTGCCGGCCGCGGCCGGTGCCACCGCCGCGACCGCTTCGGAAGAGGCGGCGCCGGCCGGCCGCGTGAAGCGGGCCTGATTCCGCCCCCGACCTCGCGCGTCAGCGCGCGCTGGGCAGCCCCTTGGTGGTCGAGTACTCCCAATGCAGCGCCTCGTCGGGATGCACCAGGGGATGGATCGCGTGGGCGGCCATGGCCGCCTCCGAGAAGCCGGAGAGGATCAGCTTAAGCTTGCCCGGATAGCTCGCGATGTCGCCGATGGCGAAGAGGCCGCTTTGATTGGTCTCGCAGCTCGCGGGATCGACCACGATCAGATTGCGGTCGAGGTTGAGACCCCACTCGGCGATCGGGCCGAGGTTCATCGAAAGCCCGAAAAAGGCGAGCAGGGCATCGGCCTCGAGCCGGCGGGTCTCGCCTTCCAGCGTGCGCACCAGCACGGCCTCGAGCGTCCCCCCGTCGCCTTCGAGACCGTGAAGCTGATAGGGCACGACCAGCTCGACCTTATCGCCCCCGGCGGCCAGACGCTCCATCTGGGCGACGCTCTCCGGCGCGGCGCGGAACTTCGCGCGGCGATGCACGACGTAGATCTTCGCCGCCAGCTCGGCCAGCGACAGGGTCCAGTCGAGCGCCGAGTCGCCGCCGCCGGCGATCACGATGCGCTTGTCGCGGAAGTCCTCGCGCCGGGCGACCAGGTAGTGCACGCCACTGCCTTCGAAGGCTTCGATGCCGGGCAGCGGCGGGCGGTTGGGGCCGAAGGCGCCGCAGCCGGCGGCAACGATGATCGCGCGGCAGGCGATCTGCGTGCCGTTTCCGGTCTCGAGCAGCCAGCCGCCGCCGGCCTCCGGATCGCGCCGGCTCAGCCGCTCGACCCGCTGGCCCAGGTGATAGACGGGCTCGAAGGGCTCGGCCTGCTCGGCGAGGCGGTCGATCAGCGCGCCGGCCTCGATCCGGGGATAACCCGGGATGTCGTAGATCGGCTTTTCCGGATAGAGCGCCCGGCACTGCCCGCCCAGGGCATCGAGGGCGTCGACCACGTGGCAGCGGATGCGCAGCATGCCGAGCTCGAAGATCGCGAACAGTCCCACGGGGCCGGCGCCGATCACGGTCACGTCGGTCTCGAAAGTCTGTTGCGTCATGGACGACCCTTCGCCTCGCCGAGCTTCGCGGCCGCCCAAGATGCTGAGACGCGGCGGCGGGTGCAAGCCCATGAACGCGGTGCCGTTGCGGCCCGGCCTCGCTTGCCCGGCTAGGACTCGGCGGCTAAAAGATTCGTCATGGCTGTAGCGCAACCTTTGCCCGAGACCCTCTCCTTCGATCTGCCTGACGAAGCCGCCACGGCCGCCCTGGCGCGCGCGCTCGCGGCGCGGCTGCGGCCGGGCGATGCGGTCGCCCTGAGCGGCGATCTTGGCGCCGGCAAGACCAGCTTTGCGCGCGCCCTGATCAACGCTTTGCCGCGCACGGCGCCGGAGCGAAGCGAGTCCGCGCCGGAGGAGGTGCCGAGTCCGACCTTTACGCTGGTCCAGGTCTACGAGCGCCGCCCGGCGGCGGTCTGGCATTTCGATCTCTACCGCCTGCAGGACCCGGAGGAGATCCTCGAGCTCGGCCTCGACGAGGCGCTCGCCGAGGGCATCGTGCTGATCGAATGGCCGGAGCGGCTGGGCGCGCTGCGTCCCGCCGGCATGCTGGACTTGCATCTCGACTACGGCGCCACCGTCGTTGCCCGTCGCGCTCTGTTCTCGCTCGAAGGGGCCTGGGCCGAACGGCTGCGTGGCCTGGCCGTCCAAGACCGCGCCGAGACGGCATGACGATCGCCGAGAAGCGGGATGCGCTGATCGCGGACTTCCTGGCGCGCAACGGTTGGGGCGCGGCCGAGCGGCGGCTGCTGGCCGGCGACGCCTCGTTCCGGCGCTACGACCGCTTGGTCCGTAACGGCGAAAGCGCGGTCTTGATGGATGCACCGCCGCCGCACGAGGACGTGCGCAGCTTCGAGCGGATCGACCGCCTCTTGCTCGACCTCGGCCTCAGCGCGCCGCGGCCGTTCGGCATGGACGCGGACGCCGGCCTCCTGCTGCTCGAGGATCTGGGAGACCGCACCTTCACGCGGGCCCTGGCTGCCGGGGACGACGAGGCGTCGCTCTATCGCCTTGCCGTCGATCTTCTGATCGCGCTGCATCGGCGCTGCGCGCACGAGAGCCGCCACGCGTTCCTGCCGGCCTACGACGACCGGCGCCTGCTCGACGAGGCGCTGCTGTTCACCGACTGGTACCTGCCCGCGATCACCGGCGAGGAAGTCACGCAGGAGCGCCGGCAGGCCTACGTGGCGGCCTGGGAGGCGGTCTTGCCGGTCGCCCGCCGGGTGCCGGAGAGCCTGGTGCTGCGCGACTATCACGTCGACAACCTGATGGTGCTCGCCGATCGCGAGGGCGTCGCCGCCTGCGGCCTGCTCGAC
>JAKSDN010000358.1 GCA_022360075.1 Kiloniellales bacterium
CGGCCCGATCGTGGAGTACGCCGACGAGGTGCTCCTGACCTCCAGCGTGGAATCCCCCGTCACCGGCGCGAAGTCGATCATCGCCTTCACCAATCTCATCGCGATCGAGGTGCTCGCCTCGGTCCTGACTTACAAGCTCGACCTGCTCGGCGCGCCATCCGAAACCTGAGCCCGCATGGCGACGCGGATGACGAAACACGATTCCATATATCTGTCGTCAATCTGAAACATAATTCTGATAGTCCAGAGCGGCCATCGACGTTGGCTCCTCGCCATCGGTCGAATTGTGCATGCACTTCCTTGGCACGCGACGGCGTGCGCACGCTTGGCTGCACGTCCGCGGCATGGCCACCTGAGAGGATTCTGAATGGAGACCGTGAGGCTCGCCCTGGTCACCGACATCCATGCCGGTGTCGAGCGCTCCAACGTCAGGAGCGGACAGGCGATCGCGTTGCTCGACGGTGTCGTGCAAGAGGCGAATGCCCGTGCGGCCGACCTGCTCGTGACCTTGGGGGACAACGTCAACGCGACGAGCCCCGAGCACGACCGCCATTGGCTGGCCGAGGTGAAGCAGTCGCTCAGCCGCTGCACGGCGCCGGCCGTCCCGTTGTTCGGCAACAACGAGTACAAGTTTCTGGATGCCGACGAGGCGGCGGACGCGCTCGGCTGCTCCGCCGCATCGGAGGTGCGAAAGCTCGGGGGCTGGACACTTCTGTTCTGGCGGCCGAGTTGCTCCCTCTCGCTCGAGGAAGGCCCGCGTTTGACGGCGGCTGACCTGGCGTGGCTGGAAAGCGCGCTCGCGGCGGCCAGCTATCCCGCGGTGCTGTTTCTGCATGCGCCGATCGACGCCCATTCGATGGTCGGCAACCTTTACTTCGAGAACCGGCCCGATCTGGCCAGGTACGCTAACGCGACGGCGGCGCGGCGCGTTCTCGAGGCGAGCGGCAAGGTCGTGCTCGTGCTGGCTGGCCATGTTCACTGGAATGCCGCCAGCACGATCAATGGCATTCATTATCGGACGCTCGCCTCTCTGACCGATACCTTCCAGTCGGCCGAGGCGGCACCCCCGTCGGGGACTTGGGCACTGCTGGAGCTCGCCGGTGACGGCAGGATGTCCCTCGAGGTATTCGGGCGGGAGCCCATGTCCTGGTCGGCCCCGGCCAATGCCGAAGGCGCGCGTTGGCGAAACCCGCTGCCGCGCGAAGCCTTCGACGCGCGTATGCTGGCCCTGTGGAAGGGCGGCGTGGCGCCATGACTCCCGACGTCGTTCTGCGCGACATCACGAAGAGCTTCGGCCCGACCGCGGTCCTGCGCGGCGTGTCGCTGGACATCGCCGAGGGCGAGTTTCTGACCCTGCTCGGCCCGTCGGGCTGCGGCAAGAGCACGCTTCTTCGGATCATTGCGGGACTGGAGACTCAAGACGACGGTGCCGTCTCGATCGGCGGCCGCCCGGTGGACGCGTTGCGCCCGAAGCAGCGGGACGTGGCCATGGTGTTCCAATCCTATGCGCTCTATCCCCACCTTACCGTCGCCCAGAACATGGCCCTGCCGCTCAGGATGCGCCGCCTGTCGAAGCTACAGCGCTTGCCGTTGCTGGGCCGCCTGATGCCGGGGACCAAGGCTCTCGTCGGCGCGATCGCGCAGGACGTAGCGCAGACCGCCGCCGCGCTGGAGATCGATCATCTGCTCGACCGCAAACCCGGCCAGCTTTCGGGCGGTCAGCGCCAGCGGGTCGCGGTCGGTCGCGCCATGGTGCGCCAGCCGGCCGTGTTCCTCATGGACGAGCCGCTGTCCAACCTCGACGCCAAGCTGCGCGTGGCGATGCGCGCCGAGATCAAGGAGCTGCACCGCCGCCTGGGCGTGACCTTCGTCTATGTGACCCATGACCAGGCCGAGGCCATGACGCTCTCCGACCGGGTCGCGGTGATGCTGGAGGGCGAGCTGCTCCAGGTCGCCCGGCCCCGGGATATCTACGCCGACCCCGAGGACCGGCGCGTGGCTGAGTTCGTCGGTTCCCCGAAGATCAACCTCATCGACGGCCATGTGCGCGAAGCGGGCTTCGTGGATGCTGCGGGGGCGACACTGGCTCTCGATACCGGTCTTGACCCCGGCAGCGGCGTCATGCTTGGCCTGCGCCCAGAGGCCTTGCTGGCGACGGACCGCGCCGGACCCGGCGTCATCACAGGGGCCGTTCGCCTGCTCGAGCATCTGGGCTCCGATCTCTATGCGCATGTCGATGTGCCAGGTCAGGACGCGCCGCTCATCGCGCGCTTGCCGGCCGAGGACGAAGCCGCTTCGGACAGCGGCGCCACGCTGCACCTCCGGCTGCGCCTCGAGCATGTGCTTCTCTTCGCGCCGAACGGCCGTCGGCTGCGGCCGGCGGAAGCCAAGCGCGTCATGCCACTGCCGCTTCGCGAGCCGGCTTGAGCTATGGCCGTCGAGCTCGGCACGCTGCATCCGGCCAAACTGGCGCGGCTGCCGTCCGGCAACATGCCGGCGCGAAAGCAGGTTGTCGCCGAGGCGCTGGCCGCCGGGATTTTGGCCGGGCCCGCCGTGCTGCTCCTGTTCGCGCTGTTCTTGCTGCCGGCGCTCGCCGTGTTCGTCATCGCCGTCACCGACTGGCAGTTCGGGGCGAGGAGCCTGTCGTTCGTCGGCCTCAAGAATTTCGCCGAGCTGTTCGCCGACCCG
>JAKSDN010000180.1 GCA_022360075.1 Kiloniellales bacterium
CCAAATCGATACATCCCCTCATGCTGAGCCTGTCGAAGCGTGAGGATCGCTCGATGCCGCCGTTCACACCGCCGCCCTTCCTCAATCTCGAACCGAGAAACACCGCACCCATGCCCAGCCCCCTCATCCCATAGGCTGCCGGTAGCCCGCCGCATAGCGGCCGGTCAGGTTGTGCTCGAGCTGGCGCTCGATGTCGGTGAGCAGGCTCGAGGCGCCGAAGCGGAAGAGGTCGGGCTCGAGCCAGCGGCGGCCGAGCTCCTCCTTCATCAGGATCAGATAGGCGAGCGCGTCCTTCGCGGCGCTTACACCACCGGCCGGCTTGAAGCCGACATGGTAGCCCGTGCGCTCAAGGTAATCGCGGATCAGGCGCACCATGACCAGGGAGACCGGCAGTGTCGCATTGACCCCTTCCTTCCCGGTCGAGGTCTTGATGAAATCGGCGCCCGCCATCATGGCGACGGCCGAGGCTTTGGCGACGTTGCGCAAGGTCCGCAGATCGCCGGTCGCGAGAATCGCCTTCATGTGCGCCGGGCCGCAGGCCTCGCGATAGGCCTTCACCTCGTCGTAGAGCGCCTGCCAATCGCTTGCGAAGACGTGGCGGCGGGTGATGACGATGTCGATCTCGCGGGCACCGGCGGCGACCGAGGCCTCGATCTCCTTGAGCTTGAGGTCAAAGGGCGAGAGTCCAGCCGGAAATCCGGTCGAGACGGCCGCGACCGGGATGCCGCTGCCGGCGAGTGCCTCGACCGCTGTTGCGACCATGTCGTGATAGACGCAAACCGCACCGACGGTGAGGCTGAAGCCCTCCTCCACCAGGTTGTCCAAGACCTCCTGTCGCACCGGCTGGCGCGCCTTGGCGCAGAGCCGACGCACGCGCGCGGGCGTATCGTCGCCGGCGAGCGTCGTGAGGTCGATGCAGGAAACCGCCTTCAGAAGCCAGGCGGCCTGCCAGTCCTTCTTCACCGTGCGCCGCGTGGTGAGCGTCGCCGCGCGCCGCTCCACGGCGCTGCGGTTGGCCTTGAGCGTTTCGACCCAATCCAAATCGAGCGCGGTCCCGGGGTTGCGGACAAGGCCCTGCGTCGCCTGGTGGGATCGCCGGTCATTGCCCTGTCGCGACCCCCTTTCCGGGAGCGGATGGAGCACGCCCGCGGGCGCCGCCGTTGCTTTCGGTTCGCTCATGCCCGCCTCTTGCGCGCCGAGGTTTCCGACAACAAAGCGACCGCTTGCTCGGCGGCGGCCTCGCCGACGATCAGGTCCGTGATCACGCCGCTGCGCAGCGCCGCCAGCACGGCCGCACCCTTGTCGGCCCCGCCGACCAGCGCCAGCACGCGCTTGCCGCGCAGGTCGTCGATGTGCAGGCCGACCGACCGCTCGTTGACGTCCGAGGCCACCGGCCGGCCCTCGCCGTCGAGAAAGCTGCCCAAAATGTCGCCGACCGCGCCGGCCGCCTTGAGCGCCTTCCACTCCTTCGCGGTGACCATGCCGGTCTGCCGCACGTGGGCATCCTCGGCGAAGTCGCCGACCCCGATGGCGAAGAGACTCGCCGAACGGGCCAGCGCCAGGACATCGCGCACACCCTTCTGGGCCAGCAGCAGCGCCTTTTCCTCGACGCTGTCGGCGATGTAGGGCACCGGCAGGAAGTAGCCATTGCCGCCGGTGAGCTCGATCAGCTTATGGATCACGTCGAAGGGATTGACCGACATGTTGCGGGTCAGGCCGCCGGAGATCGACACGAACTTCAGATCCGGCCGGTCGAGCGAGCGCATGCGCTCCACAGCCGCCGTCACCGTGCGGCCCTTGCCGAGCCCGACCACGGCCGCCTCGTTGGCCTCTAAATGAGCGTTGAGAAAGCGCGCCCCGGCCACGCCGACCCCGGCGAACTCCAGCCAGGCGGCGTCCGTGTCCGTAACCTCCAGGCGTGGCACGACAACGCAGGAGGCGAGATCGAAGTACTGCGCGAGTCTGTCTTCCAGCGCGATGCACTCGGCCGGCTCGCCCTCGATGAAGACCTTGACCACGCCGCGCTGCTGGGCCTTGGCGATCAGACGGTTCGCCTTCGCCGAGGAGACCTCCAGGCGGCTTGCGATCTCGCCTTGGGTATGGCCGCCGACGTAATAGAGCCAGGCCGCGCGCGTCGCTAGGCTCAGCTCTGCATCGTGCGGCCGAAACCGGCGGATCGAGGCGCTGTGACGAGCCATGGGAAATAAATTTCACGTGGCGAAGGATGTTTCATCCTACGCTGCGGGCATCGTGAGTCAATGACCGTATGAACGGCGTTCATTGGATCAAGCCAGCGCTCGGTACTCCAATTGCTGTCACCCTCGGGCTTGACCCGAGGGTCCATCGAGGTCCCAGTCTCGGGCTATCAGGTCCCTGTCTCGGACTGAAATGGATTGCCGAGTCAAGCCCGGCAATGACAAATTCTAAGGGTCGAGAACAAAAAATACGGCTAACCGCACAGACGGTCCAAGGCGCGACAAAGGCCAGCCTTGTTCTTCCTTCGCCTCACGGCTCCCTGTGGTGCGCGTCCATGGTCAAGCGTAGGCGGTCGGCCCAAAAATCCAGGACGCCTTGAATCTGCTGCCAGGAGGGACTAACCGCGCCGCCCGGCGGGTCGCCGCTGCGCTGATCGACGAAAGCCGCGAGAAGCTCGCCGCTCTGGGAATCGCGAATCTCCGCCTCGAGGGCGGCCTCGAGCACCGAGAAGCGCCGGCCCGCCGACTGGCGGAGCTTGGCCTGGACATAGGTCGCCGGCGTGTTCGCGCCGATGGCAGGCTGTTGCGGTCGCGGCTTGATCCCGGTAATCGCGGCGCGCACGCGCAGGACGCCGGGACCGGGCTCCTCGACGACCGGATAACGGTCCTGCAAGGCCTCCACCGCGCGGGCCCGGAAGTAGTCCGTGACCTCTTTCAGCTCGTTGGGGTCGATGCCCGCGTACTGGTCGCGCGGGCTGTACCAGATCTGGACCGAATCCAGGATGACGCTGTCGTAGTCCCGGAGGACGAAGGGCTCCTTGACGTAGACCTCCGCACCGGTTCCGCGCGGATCGGGACCAAGGCGGCTGTAGTCTTCCAGGAATCCGGCGTGCTCGAAGCGTGATGTCGGACAGCCGGCGAGCAGGACTGCCAGCAAGACGATCGTGCCCGCGCGAAGAAAAGCGCCTGGAGATCTCATCATTGTCGTCCCATCAACCAGTTCGGCGATGCGAACGGCCTCAGTATAGGCCAGCACATCGGCCAGGCCGACTCAAAGTCGCGGCGACGGCGAAGCACGCTACGTGGGGGCGGCCGTGAACTTCGTGGCCCGCCGCCCGAAGCCGAAGGCGTAGGGTGGCGACCCCAACGGGATTCGAACCCGTGTTGCCGGCGTGAAAGGCCGGTGTCCTAGGCCTCTAGACGATGGGGTCGGCAGGCCAGGAAATAGAGGCTCGGCCTTGCAAAAGCAAGCCCTCTGGCGGTCTGCGCCCCACCGAAGAGAACGCTTCAGGGGCCCGGAATCTGGCCGAGGACCGGGCCTGGCGGCACCGGTTTCGCGGCGATCGGCACGCCGACGATCTCCTTGATCAGCTTCTCGAGAATGGCATCGGCAAAGTCGCTGTAATCGGCCGCCGTCATGATGAAGGCCCCAGTGCCGCCGATCACGCTGGAGAGATAGTAGCGGTCGACGTAGGCGTCTTCGTTCAGAATCGCCAGGCCGTTGACCGTTATGCCTTGCGCGACCGCGAAGTCGCGCACGCCGTCCGGCTGAATGCCCTGGTTGGTGCGGCCGTCGCCCGAAACGTCGATCACCTGGCGCCGACCGAGATAGCCGTTGCGCTCCAACTGCCGGATGGCGAACTCCAGCGCGCCGCCGATCGCGGTGCTGCCGCCGACAAGAAATCGCGGCGTGCTGTCGATCCGCTCGCTGAACTGGCCGGCGGTGGCCTCGTCGCGCACCAGGGTCCAATCGACCGCGACCACCTGATTGCGGTTGTCGGACCACTGCATGAGCGAGACTGCGATCCCGAGATCGCCGGCGGCACGGATCGCCGCCAGGACCGCCGGGCTTTGGAAGGCCTCCGACAGGCCGCGCATCTGCAACTCGAATTCCTCCGGCGAGACGCTGGAGGAAGTGTCGACGGCCAGCACGAGCTCGAGATCGACCCGTTGCTGAGCCTTGACCTCGGCGAAGCCGAAAATCCATAGCAAGGCGGCGATTGCGCCGAGCGCCGCTCGAAGCCCAGGTCGCGTCCCTGTCATGCCGGCAGTCTAAAGCGTTTTTCGCACTGTTTGTATCGACAGTGGCTCGGCGAATTCCACACTAGCCCGAGCAGGGCGCGGCATCCTCGATGATGAACTGGACCGCATCGGCACCGGCCCAGCTATCCTTGCGCAGCTTGCCCGCGACGTGGAGCGGCAGGCCGCCCGCGCCCAACAGGCCGCGGCCAAGCGCGCTGTCGAGGGCGCGAAAGGCAATACCCTTGATCCGCGCCCCGTCCGTGCCGCTCAGCATGCAGCGGACATGACCGTCGCCGACCACCTGGGGGCGGACGACGCGCGCCGCGGGGAACGCGAAGCGCGGCTCGGCATTGCCGACACCGTAGGGCCCGGCCCGCTCGAGCAGCGACACCAGCTCGGCCGAGACCGCACCCGGCAGGAGCGCGCCATCGAAGCCGAGCGCAGGGCGATAGCCGACGTCTGCGATGCGCTTGGCCAAGCGCTCGTCGAGAAAGCGGTGCAGCGCGGGCAAGGCTTCCTCGCTGACCGTCAGCCCGGCCGCCATGGGATGGCCGCCGCCATTGACCAGAAGCCCGGCCTGGCGCGCCGCGATCACCTCGGCACCGAGATCGACGCCCGGAACGGAACGGGCCGAGCCCTTGCCTTGACCCGTCTCGAGCGCCACGACCAGGGCCGGCAGGTTCGTGCGCTCCTTGATCCGGCTGGCGACGATGCCGATGACGCCGGGATGCCAGCCCTCGCCAGCGGCGAAGGCGAGGCCGCCCAGCCCCTCCGCCGGCAGCTCCAAGCGCTCCAAGGCTTGGTCGAGCACCGTTTGCTCGATTTCGCG
>JAKSDN010000639.1 GCA_022360075.1 Kiloniellales bacterium
CATTTCACGCGCCTGTGTTTTAACGAGTACAAAGATTTCCCGGCGATCTACGAACTCGGGCAATCCGACAGGGCGCAGCGCATGGCGTGCCGGCTCCATTTGCGTTTGGCCGCCTGGCCGCCTCTTGCGCTATGACTGGTCTTTGAGTGCGCTGGCGGGCGCGAGGAGGGCAACTCATGAGCGAGACCAAGATGTGGGGCGGCGCGCCGTTCTGGGGGCTGGGCTACGACCTGGACCCGCAGTGGCTGCTGACCCCGGCGCAGAAGGAGATCCAGCGCACGCTGATCGATCTCTGCCAAAGCCGGATGCGCGGCAACGCGGTCGAGAGCGACCGCAAGCTGCTGTTCCCGCGCAAGAACTTCCAGATCCTGGCCGAGCACGGCCTGCTCGGCCTGCTGGTGCCGAAAGAGCTTGGCGGCCTCGGCGAGAACCACGTCTGCGCGGCCATGGTGGTCGAGACCCTGGCCCGCTACGGCTGCCCCAGCACGGCCATGTGCTACACTATGCACATCGGCGCGGTCGCCGCGGCGCTGTTGCGCCATCACGACAATCCCGGCCTGCAGGACTTGATGCGCCGGCTCGACCGCGATTGCCTGGTGGGCACGCTGTCCTATTCCGATCCCGAGACCGGCTCGCACTTCTGGTATCCGATCTCCTCCTCGGCCGAACGCGTGGCCGAGGGCTGGAAGGTGATGAAGAAGGCTTCCTGGACCACCTCGGGCGGCTTCGCCGACTGGTACATCGTGCAGACGACGAGCCCGGAGTTCGGCGGCGACTACTCGAACCTCTCCTGCTTTCTGATCCTGAGCGACGAGGTCCAGGCCAACCCGGCGAGCTGGGACGGCCTCGGCCTGCGCGGCAACCAGTCCGGCCCGATCCAGGTCGACGACGCGGTCATCCCCGAAGACCGCCTGGTCGGCCCGGTCGGCGACGGCGCGGCCTCGAACGACGAGGCGGTCGATCCCTTCTTCCTGCTCTGCTCCTCGGCCTGCTGGAACGGCATCGCGCTCGGTATGATCGACATCGCCAAGGACCACACGACCCACCGCAAGCACGCCGACGTCGGCATGCGGGTCTGCGACTACCCGACCATTCAGGACTACGTCGGCGAGGCGATCATCGACACCAATGCGGCGCGCGGCTTCGTCTTCCAGATCGCGCAGGCCATGGACCGGGCAACCGACGACTGCGACTGGTCGCTGCACGCCGACGTCGCGAAGCTGCCGCGCGCGGCCTATCTGCACTGGATGTGGCAGGTCAAGTTCGCCGCGGCCAAGAATGTCACGCAGGTCTCCGACCGCATGCTGCACGCCTGCGGCGGCACGGCCTACAAGCCGGCGCTCGGTATGGAGCGCTATCTGCGCGACGGCAAGGCCGGCTGGGTCATGGGCCCGACCAACGAGGTGCTGCGCCAGTTCGTCGGCAAGTACGCCCTGCTCGGCTTCGAGTCCCTGGACTACTGGAACCAGGCGGTCAACGAGCGGGTGCTGCACAACGAGATCAAGAAGCTCGACAGGGAAGAAAAGCGCGCGCGGGCCGAGAAGCTGCTCGCGGAGAGCCGCGACGCGGCGGCGGAGTGAAGGGCCTTTTCATTAGGGCGCTCCGCGCCCGCCCCCCTCCCGGCGCTGCTCGCCGACCTCCCCCTCAAGGGGGGAGGCGAAAAGGTGAGACGAGACAATACCGTAACTCCCTCCCCCCTTGAGGGGGCGCGGTGAAGCCGCGCGGCCGCAGGCCTTGAGGGTGGGGGGCGTCCGCGCAGCGGACAAACCCAAAAAGCACGTCCCCAAGAGCCACGCCGCAACGCCTTGTCACACCCCCAACCGCGACTAGACTGCGCAGCACCATGAGCGAAGGCACGACGATCGAGACCGGCGACTTCCGCCGCGCGCTGGGCGCTTTCGCCACCGGAATCACCGTCATCACCACTCTGGGACCGCGCGGCGAGCCGGTCGGCCTGACGGCCAACTCCTTCAACTCGGTCTCGCTCGACCCGCCGCTGGTGCTGTTCAGCGTCGGCCGCCACGCGCGCAGCCTGACCGCCTTCCTCTCGAGCCACCACTTCGCCGTCAACATCCTGAGCGACGACCAGCAAGCGCTTTCCGACGGCTTCGCGCGACCGACCAAGGACAAGTGGGCCGGCATCGCGTTCGAGACCTGGGAGCACGGCTGCCCGATCCTGCCCGGCTGTCTCGCCAATCTGGAATGCCAAATCCGCTACACTCACATGGGCGGCGACCACGTCATCTTCGTCGGCAAGGTCGAGCGCATGGCCTACGATCCGGAGGGCGCACCGCTGGTCTACTTCCGCGGTGGCTATTGCGGGATCGAAAAGCCCGACTGACCCCGCGCTCGCTGGCCCAACCAGCGTTTTTCATGTTATGAAAGAAAGTTGAACGACAACCAAATGGTCCGGAACCTGCCCGTCATGGCCGACCGCAAGGTCTCTTTGGCCCGAAAGCAACGCGACGAGGCACAAGAGGCGCCGAGCGCGCCCCTCGACAACCAGCTCGAGGTGGCGATCGGCCGGCAGGCGCGCCAGTTCCGCCAGCAGCTCAACATGACCGTGGTGGAGGTCGCCAAGCTCGCCGGCCTCTCGCCGGGCATGCTCTCCAAGATCGAGAACGGCCAGACCTCGCCCTCGCTCGCCACCCTGCGCAGCCTGTCCCTGGCGCTCAACGTGCCGGTCACGGCCTTCTTCCGGAAGTACGAGGAGCAGCGCGACGCCACCCTGGTGCGCGGCGGCGAAGGCCTGGTGATCGAGCGCCGCGGCACGCGCTCGGGCCATCAATACCGCCTGCTCGGCCACAGCCTGGGCAAGCGCGCCTCGATGGAGCCCTACCTCGTCACCCTGACCGAGGAATCCGAGGTCTTCCCGCTGTTTCAGCACCCCGGCAGCGAGTTCGTCTACGTCCTGGAAGGCGAGGTGATCTACCGCCACGCCGACAAGACCTACCGCCTCGGCCCCGGCGACTCTCTCTTCTTCGACGCCGACGCCCCGCACGGCCCCGAGGAACTCCTCAAGCTGCCGATCCGCCTGCTCTCGGTGATCGCCCAGGCGCGCTATGAAGAGTGAAACGGCACGATCCCGTGGTCATCCGGCGGAATACTCTTACGCTGTTCCGCCCTATGATCCTTTTGAGTGTTCTCATATCCGCAAAAACCTGATAGTTTAACCGGAAGAAAATATTTTTCCTGGAAGGCCAGGCTGAGATCATGTGCGGTATCGTCGGACTCTTCACCAAGAACCCGGCCATCGAGGCGAAGCTCGGCGACTATCTGTCATCGATGCTGATCGAGATGACCGATCGCGGGCCGGACTCTGCCGGGGTCGCGCTCTACCGCGATCCGGCGCCGGACGGCAGCGTGAAGCTATCCCTGTTCGCCGCCGAGCCCAACTATCCCTGGCGCCAGCTCGCCAAGGACCTGAGCGCGGAGCTCGGCGACAAGGCCGAGATAGAGGTGCGCGGCAGCCACGCCATCGTGGTCGCGCACGAGAGCGTCGCGGTGCTGCGCGCCTGGCTCGCCCATCACCACCCCGAGCTGCGCATCATGTCGGCCGGCAGCACGATCGAGATCTTCAAGGAAAAAGGTCTGCCCGAGGAGGTCGTGACGCGCTTCGACCTGCGCCAGGTGAGCGGCAGCCACGCGCTCGGCCACACGCGCATGGCGACCGAGAGCGCGGTGACGACCGAGCACTCCCACCCCTTCTCGACCGGCGTCGACCTCTGCCTGGTGCACAACGGCTCGCTGTCGAACCACAACCGCCTGCGCGAGGAACTGCGCAAGAAGGGCGTCGAGTTCCAGACCGACAACGACACCGAGGTGGCGGCCGGCTACCTGACCTATCACCTGCGCGAGGGCGCCAGCATCGAGGAGGCGCTGGAAGCGGGCCTGAAGGAGCTCGACGGCTTCTACACCTTCGCCATCGGCACCCGCGATGGCTTCGCCGTGCTGCGCGACCCCTTCGCCTGCAAGCATGCGGTCCTCGCCGAGACCGACGACTACGTCGCCATGGCCACCGAGTTCCGCGCCATCGCCGGCCTGCCCGGCGCCGACAAGGCGAGCATCTGGGAGCCGGTGCCCGGCCGGATCTACAGTTGGAGCCGGGCGTAATGGGTGTCCCTATGACTGTCATGCTCGGGCTTGACCCGAGCATCCATTCATCCGCAGGCACGGGATTCTCCGCCTACCCTCTCGGTCCCGTGCGCGGCATTCCCATGGACCCTCGGGTCAAGCCCGAGGGTGACAAGTGGGGGTGGTCGAGGGAAGACCGGCGATGATCGACATCGACCTGCAGGACGTCGGCCTGCGCAGCCTCAACAAACGCCTGCATGGCGTGCCGCCGGAGTCGAACGAGCGCCGCTTCCGCATCGCCAATCCCCAGGGCGGCCACTCGATCGCGGTCGGCCTCGACGCCGACTTGAGCATCGAGGTCGGCGGCCATGTCGGCTTCTATTGCGGCGGCATGAACAAGCAGGCCGAGATCGTCGTCCACGGCCATGCCGGACCGGGCGTCGCCGAGAACATGATGTCGGGGCTGGTGCGGGTGAAGGGCAACGCCTCGCAGATGGCCGGCGCCTCGGGCCACGGCGGCCTGCTGGTGATCGAGGGGGACGCCTCCTCGCGCTGCGGCATCTCCATGAAGGGCATCGATATCGTCGTACAGGGCGACGTCGGGCACATGAGCGCCTTCATGGCGCAGCGCGGCGACCTGGTGGTCTGCGGCGACGCCGGCGGCGACCTCGGCGATTCGATCTACGAAGCCAGGCTCTTCGTGCGCGGCAGCGCGGAGAGCCTGGGTGCCGACTGCATCGAGAAGGAGATGCGGGCCGAGCACCTGGAGTCACTCGCCGCGCTGCTCGACAAGGCCGCGGTGTCGGCCGACCCCAAGGACTTCCGGCGCTATGGCTCGGCGCGCAAGCTCTACAACTTCAATGTCGATCATGCCGATTCGTACTAGCGGCTGCACAACGATCGTGCGTCCTTCGAGACGCGCCCTGACGGGCGCTCCTCAGGATGAGGTCAATTGAGGATGGCATTAAGGGATGTCCTCATCCTGAGCCCGCGTGAGCGGGCGTCTCGAAGGACGCACGATCGTCATCCAGCGCCCGGCGAGGGCACAGCGTGACCGACACACCCGACAGCTTCACCGGCGGCTGCCTCTGCGGGGCCGTGCGCTACGAGGTGCGGGGCGCGCCGACCTGGATCGCCTATTGCCATTGCGAGAGCTGTCGGCGCCATACGGGCGCGCCGGTCTCGCCCTTCGTCAGCGTCACGCGCATGCAGCTCAGCTACAGCGGCGAGGCGCCGCTCGGCTACGCCTCCTCGCCCGGCGTCACGCGCAGCGCCTGCCCGCACTGCGGCACGCCGATCGCCTACGAGACCGAGAGTCGGCCGGACGACGTCGACCTCTACCTCGGCACGCTCGACGAGCCCGAGCGCTTCGCGCCGACCTTCCACGTCCACTGCGCCGAGCAGCTTCCCTGGCTGCACATCGACGACGATCTGCCGCGGCACGCGCGCTCGTCGATCAGCCCGGAATAATCGAGGACCGTCCATGACCGTCGATCCCCGCGCCCTGCGCCCCTCGGCGACCTTCCCGCAGCACGTCGTGCAGGAGATCCAGCGCGCCGCCGACGAGGGCGTCTACGAGATCCGCGGCTACGGCGGCAAGCGCCACGTGCCCTCGTTCGACGACCTGCTGTTCCTCGGCGCCTCGATGTCGCGCTATCCGCTGGAGGGCTACCGCGAGCGCTGCGAGACCGGAGTCACCCTGGGCGCCCGCCACGCCGAGAAGCCGATCGAGCTGAAGATCCCGATCACCATCGCCGGCATGTCGTTCGGCGCGCTCGGCGCCAATGCCAAGGAGGCGATCGGCCGCGCGGCGACGGCCGTCGGTACGAGCACCACGACCGGTGACGGCGGCATGACGCCGGAGGAGCGCGAGTCCTCCAAGACCCTGGTCTATCAGGTGTTGCCCTCGCGCTACGGCCTGAACCCCGACGACCTGCGCCGGGCCGACGCCATCGAGGTGGTGGTCGGCCAGGGCGCCAAGCCCGGCGGCGGCGGCATGCTGCTCGGCCACAAGATCACCGAGCGGGTCGCCGGCATGCGCGACCTGCCGGTCGGCATCGACCAGCGCAGCGCCTGCCGGCATCCGGACTGGACCGGGCCGGACGACCTCGCGATCAAAGTGAACGAGCTGCGCGAGGTGACCGACTGGCAGATCCCGATCTACATCAAGATCGGCGCCACGCGCGTCACCTACGACGTGCAGCTCGCGGTCAAGGCCGGAGCCGACGTGATCGTGCTCGACGGCATGCAGGGCGGCACCGCCGCGACCCAGGACGTCTTCATCGAGCACGTCGGCATCCCGACCTTGCCGGCCGTGCGCCAGGCCGTGCAGACGCTTCAGGAGCTCGACCTGCACCGCAAGGTGCAGCTCATCGTCTCCGGCGGCATCCGCAACGGCGCCGACGTCGCCAAGGCGCTCGCGCTCGGCGCCGACGCGGTCTCGATCGGCACCGCGGCGATGATCGCGCTCGGCTGCAACAAGCCGGTCCACCTGGAGAGCTATCACGCCCTCGGCACCGAGCCCGGCTACTGCCACCACTGCCACACCGGGCGCTGTCCGGTCGGCGTCACCACCCAGGACGCCGACCTGGAGGAGCGCCTGCCGCCGGAGAAGGGCGCGCGCCTGCTGCAGAACTACCTGACCACCATGGTGCTCGAGCTGCAGACCCTGGCCCGCGCCTGCGGCAAGAGCCACGTGCACAACCTGGAGCCCGAGGACATGGTGGCGCTGACCATCGAGGCCGCGGCCATGGCCCAGGTGCCGCTCGCAGGGACGGATTGGATTCCGGGGAAGGGTCTGTGAGGTCTTCATCGCGGCGCGCGCAGACCATTGACCGAAGGGAGCTAGTTTGTCGTCATTGCCGGGCTTGATCCGGCAATCCAGAGCACCCTTGCGGCGGCGGTCTGGATGCCCGGATCAAGTCCGGGCATGACAAGGTTCAACTTGTGGCCTCTTTCCGGAGCGGTCCGCAAGCGACGAAAGAGAAAGGGAGACAGAGGGGATGGCCACGGATCTGGCGAAAGTCGCCAAGGAAAAGAAGATCAAGTACTTCCTGATCAGCTTCGTCGATCTCTTCGGCGTGCTGCGGGCGAAGCTGGTGCCGGCGCGCGCGATCGGCGACATGCAGAAGGACGGCGCGGGCTTCGCCGGCTTCGCGGCCTGGCTCGACATGACGCCGGCCCATCCCGACATGTTCGCGATCCCCGATCCCGCGAGCCTGATCCAGCTGCCCTGGAAGCCCGAGGTCGGCTGGCTCGCCGCCGATCTCTGGATGGATGGCAAGATGGTCGAGGCCTCGCCGCGCGTCGCGCTCAAGCGCCAGATCGATGCGGCGGCCAAAAAGGGCTACCGCATGAAGTCGGGCGTCGAGTGCGAGTACTTCCTGATCACGCCCGACGGTGCCGCGATCTCCGACGAGCGCGACATCCAGGAGAAGCCCTGCTACGACCAGTCCTCGCTGATGCGCCGCTACGACGTGATCAGCGAGATCTGCGACGCCATGATCGCGCTCGGCTGGGGCCCCTATCAGAACGACCACGAGGACGCCAACGGCCAGTTCGAGATGAACTGGGACTACGACGACTGCCTGGTCACCGCCGACCGCCACGTCTTCTTCAAGTACATGGTCAAGTCGATCGCCGAGCAGCACGGCCTGCGCGCGACCTTCATGCCCAAGCCCTTCGCGAACCTGACCGGCAACGGCTGCCACGCCCACGTCTCGCTCTGGGACAAGACGGGCAAGAAGAATCTGTTCCACGACGCCAAGGGCGAGCTTGGCCTATCCAAGCTCGCCTACAACTTCCTCGGCGGCGTCATCGAGTCTGCCGACAGCCTGGCCGCGCTCTTCAACCCGACGGTCAATTCCTACAAGCGCATCGACGCCACGGTGACCCTGTCGGGCGCGACCTGGTCGCCGAATGCGATCAGCTACTCCGGCAACAACCGCACCCACATGGTGCGCATTCCGGACCCCGGCCGCTTCGAGCTGCGCCTGATGGACGGCTCGGCCAATCCCTACCTGCTGCAGGCCGGCGTGCTGATGGCCGGGCTCGACGGCATCGCCAACAAGCGCGATCCCGGCAAGCGCCTCGACATCAACATGTACGAGGAAGGCCGCACCCTGAAGCGCATCAAGCGCCTGCCGCTCAACCTGCTCGACGCCATCCGGCTGTTCGACAAGAGCAAGATCATCCGCGCCGGCCTGGGCGACGAGCTGGTCGACAGCTACGTCAAGCTGAAGCTCGACGACTGGCGCGGCTACTCCACCACGCTCAGCCAGTGGGAGCGCGATCACACGCTCGATTGCTGAGGGCGGCCGCTGCCGCTCGACTCGCTCTCGGCGGCCATCTCGTCGCAGGCCGCCTCCGTCGCCAGACCGGTGACCACGGCCGAGCCCTGGGCACCGACCATCACGCTCGGAGTCTGCTCATCCAGGGCCTGGGCCGGACGGCGGCTCATGCGGTAGATGGCGAAGAGTCCGATCAGGCCGTTGACCAGCATCAGCATGAGGTGAAATCCGCCGGGGCCGATCAGCGACATCAGGCCACCGGCGGCGATCGGCCCTAGGCTCGAGCCGATGCCGAAGACGAAGTAGAGCGAGGCGCTGGCCGCGACCATCTGGTCGGGCGAGAGCCGGTCGTTGGCATAGGCGACGCAGAGCGAGTAGCTCGGCATGCAGAGGCCGCCGATCACCGCCATGAAGCCGGCGCTGACCCAGAAGCCCCGGTCCGGGAAGATCCAGGCGAGGCCCGCCGCGCCCGCGGCGCAGAGGGTGACCAGGGTGAGGATCAGGCGGCGGTCGTAGCGGTCCGACAGGCTGCCCAGCGGCCATTGCAGCAGGATCGCGCCAGCGAAGAGCGCGCCGACGTAGAGCGTGATCCGCGAGATCGGCAGGCCCACCGCCTCGGCATAGACCGCGGCCAGGCCCCAGAGCACGCCGAGCGAGACGCCGACGCCGAGGCTGGCGACCACGCCCAGCGGGGTCAGGCGGTAGAGCGCGCGGATGCCGAGCGGCTTGGGCGCCGAGAAGTCCGGCGCGGGCGTCGCGCTCAAGAGCAGCGGGATCAGCGACAGCGAGACCAGGATCGAGCCGACGATAAAGAGCGTCGCCCCGGCCGGATCGGCCAGGTTGAGCAGGAACTGGCCGGCGCCCATGGCGACCAGCGTGACGATCATGTAGAGCGCGAGGAGCTGACCGCGGGTCCGGTTGTCGGCGCGGTCGTTCAGCCAGCTCTCGGTCACCACGTAGACCCCGGCGCTGGCGAAGCCGGTGACCATGCGCATGGCGAACCCGGTGACCGGATCGACTTGGAGCGCGTAGATCAGGGCCGCAATGGAGATCAGCGAGGCGAGCGCGGCGAAGACCCGGATGTGGCCGACCTGCCGGACCAGGCGCGGCGCCAGGGCGGAACCGGCGAGAAAGCCCATGAAATAGCCGGACATGACCAGGCCGGTGACAGCCGTCGGAAAGCCCTCGAGCCCGGCGCGCACGCCGAGCAGCGTGCCCTGCATGCCGTTGGCCAGCATCAGCAGGGCCATGCCGAGGAACAGCGCCCAGGTGGTGCGCAGGGCCAGGACCATGGCGTCGTCTCACGTGACGTTGCACCGCGTTCTAGCGGGAGCTTGCGACGGCCGAACGGTGTCGCTTTATCTGGGAGCGTCACACTTAGGCAGCCGGTGCGACCTGAGGGATCGGGGGGTTCGACAGGACCCTCGATCTGAGGGAAGATACCGCTCAGCGCTCCCCATCGAAGCGGTATCGAGGTACGCCATGAGCCAGCCCTTCACCGTCGCCCTGATCCAGAACTGCGCCGGCCCCGAAGTCGAGGCGAACATCGCCGAGACCGGCGCGATGACCCGCGAGGCCGCGGGCAAGGGCGCCTCGCTGATCGTCCTGCCGGAGTACTTCAGCGCACTCGCCTCCGACGGCCCGAAGCTGGTCATGCCGGCCTTCGCCGAGGAGGCCCATCCGGCGCTGCCGGCCTTCTCGGCGCTGGCCCGCGAGCTCGATGTCTGGTTGCTGCTCGGGTCGCTGCCGATCGAGACGGCCGGCGGCAAGGTCAACAACCGCGGCTATCTGATCGGCCCGGACGGCGCGGTCGCGCAGCGCTACGACAAGGTGCACCTCTTCGACGTCAACCTGGCCAACGGCGAGACCTACCGCGAGTCCGCGACCATCGAGCCCGGCTGCGAGGCGGTGCTGGCCGAGCTGCCCTGGGGCCGGCTCGGCATGACCATCTGCTACGACCTGCGCTTCGCCCAGCTCTACCGCAGCCTGGCCCAGGCCGGCGCCGACTTCCTCGCCGTGCCCGCCGCCTTCACCAAGCGCACCGGCGAGGCCCACTGGCACATCCTCAACCGGGCCCGCGCGATCGAGAACGGCGCCTTCGTCTTCGCACCCTGCCAATGCGGCACCCACGAAGGCGGCGGCAAGACCTACGGCCACTCCCTGATCATCGATCCCTGGGGCCGCATCCTGGCCGACGGCGGCGAGGCGCCCGGCATCGTGCTCGCCGAGGTCGATCCGGCCGAAGTGACCAAAGCCCGCTCGATGATCCCGTCGCTCCAGCACGATCGGCCCTTCACGCTCACCGAGGCGAGCCCGCTGAAAGCGGCGGAGTGAATCGCACCTAAGTCTGCGGTCGCTTCGTCGTTCGCTTGATTTGACACGGATGAACGGGATGGACACGGATATCCGTGTTGATCCCGTTCATCCGTGTTGAATCACTTCAAACGCCGGTGTCGCGGCCCAAAGCGCCCACACCAGCATCTGTCATCCTCGGGCGAAGACCCGAGGATCCATTGACGGCTCCGAGCGCGGGATCGTCCATGGATCCTCGGATCGGCGCGCCGCTTCGCCGCACTTGTCCGAGGATGACAGGTCATAATGATCAAGAGTTCGGCACATTCTCGACCGAGTCATCTCGACACAGATGGACACAGATAAATACAGATGAGAGGAGTTAAGCGCATAAGCTTGGTTCACTCGTTAAATCTGTGTTCATCTGTGTTGATCTGTGTCAAACTTCCAACCACAACTCTCTCTACCCCGCCAGATAATCGTCCAGGAAGGCAGACCGCCGGCCATCCGCGGTCCAGAGGATCGGAAAGAAGCTCTCGTCCATCATCGTGTCGCCGAAGCGCTTGTAGCGGCCGTAGATCGCGCCGACTTCGGTGGGGTGGAAGCGCGCCTCGGAGGACAGGCAGTGGGCGACCAGCGCGCGGCGCGGCCGCTCGGCGCGGTTTTCGCGCGAGCCGTGCCAGGTGCGGCCGTGGTGGAAGACTCCGCCGCCGGCCGGGACCTCTATGGGCACGATCTCGAGTGCCGCGCCGGCGCGCTTGGCCGCTTCCTCGAGTTCCTTCGTGGGATCGTCGGGCGCGTGGAACTGGGCGATCATGTCGGAGACCGGCCAGCGATGGGCGCCGCGGGCGTATTCGATGGTGCCGCCCGCCGCCGTGGTCGCATCGAGCGCCATCCAGCAGGTGATCATCGAGGGCGGCACGAGCCACTGCACGTAGCTGTCGTCCTGATGAAAACCCAGCGCCTTCGCCCCCGGCGGCTTCCACAGCACATTGTCCTGATAGAGCCGCGCGCCGGGCCAGCCCATCAGGCGGGCGCAGGCCCGGCCGACCTCGGCGCGCAGGACGGCGCGGGCGACTTCGCGGTCAGCCTTCCAAGCATTGCAGATCTGCCGGGTCAGATCTTCGCCGTCGCGTCCGGCGCGCCAGTTCCACTCGTCGGGCTGCAGGCCGGTCTCGAACGCGCCGCGAAACAGCGGCTCGAAGCGGGCAGCAGCGCGGGCGACCTGCTCCGGCGCGAGCAAGCGCTCGACGACCAGAAAGCCGTCCTCCCGGAAGCGGGTCAAATCCTCGTCGGAGATCTCGATCATGGCGCGATCCCGGTCGCAAGCTTGAGGCTTTTCTTATAGAAAAGCCCGCAAGCTGCCACAATTGACGACGATCGAGAGCTGCCCTGTCATAACGGCGAGCAACGGCGCGATGACACAAATCCCTGTTCTGACCACGACACACTTGCGCCTGCGGCCCCGCAGCGTCGAAGACGTCGAGGCCTGTTGGGCCATGGACATCGACTTCGCCGTGCATCGTTACATCTGGCCCGAGGGCATCCCCGACGTCGAAGCCCACCGCGAAACGATCAGGCAGCGCTTCGCCTCGGACTGGCCGCCGGTCGGCGGCGTCTGGGTCGTCGAGTGGCAAGACAAGCCCGACTTCCTCGGCTGGTGTGGGCTCTTCCCGCTCGAGGAGTCCGGCCTGATCGAGATCGGCTATCGTTATGTCCAGCGCGCCTGGGGGCAGGGCGTGGCGACGGAGGCCGCGCGCGAAGTCCTGGACTACGGCTTTCGCGCGCTCGAGATCGACCCCATCGTCGCGGTGACGGACCCGGAGAACCGGGCCTCACAAAACGTGCTGCGCAAGATCGGCCTCAGGCAAGAAGGCACCGCCTTTCACTACGGCCGGGATCTGAGCTTCTTTCGCTTGGAGCGGGCGCAGTATGTCACCGCGACGAAGACGGACGGCCCCGATCGCGCGGCCATCTGAGTCCGATCCCCGTGCTCGACTCCGCCGCCCGCAAGCTGATCGATCCGCCGCTGAATGCGCTCGGACGGCGCCTGGCGTCGGTCGGTTGCTCCGCCAACTTGGTTACTCTGGTGGGCTTCGGCTTCGGCTTGGCGGCGGCGGCGGCGATCGCCTTCGAGTCCTATCTGATCGGCCTGGGGCTGTTCGGCCTCAACCGGCTCGCCGACGGGCTCGACGGCGCGATCGCCCGGGCGCGGCACAAAACCGATCTGGGCGGCTATCTCGACATCGTGCTCGACTTCCTGGTCTATGCCGCCATCGTCCTCGGCTTCGCCGCCGCCCGGCCGGAGAACGCCCTGCCCGCCGCCCTGCTGCTGACCAGCTACATCGGCACCGGCACCACCTTCCTCACCTTCGCGATCCTGGCGGCCAAGCGCAATTTGACCACCGAGGCCCGCGGATCGAAGTCGCTCTATTACCTCGGCGGCCTGACCGAGGGCACCGAGACGATTCTGTTCTATGTCGCTATCTGCCTGCTGCCCGGCCTCTTTCCGCTGCTGGCGACGATCTTCGCCGTCGCCTGCCTGATCACCACGGCATCCAGAATTGCGATCGCGGTCAGGACGTTCGGTTAGAGCGTTTCCGTGATCATCAAGCGCTTGGCCAACGCCGTCATTGCGTCGCTTCGCTCGCAATGACGGCCGGGTTGCATTATCCGGCAGACAGCATCGCCACGCCGCCGATGATCACGACGATGCCGCCCCACTGCGGCCAGGTCATGGCCTCGCGTAGGATGAGGCGGGCGAGCACGACGGTGATCGCGGCGAAGCAGGAAGCGACGACCGCGGCGATCGCCGCGTTCTCGCTGGCGCCGGCCATCACGAGCGCGATATAGGCGCCGCCGTCGAGCAGGCCCTGCAGGACGATCAGCGGCCACCAGCGCAGCGGCATCACGAGGGGCGCGCGGCGCCAGAGCATGACCAGGCAGATGGCGGCGAGCGAGATCCAGCGCGCCATGGCGACGGTCTGCAGCTCGCCGTAGAAGGGTGTCGCATGCTGGGCCGCGGCAACGGCGACGGCGAAGCCGAGCGCGGCGCAGAGCGAGATCGCGATGGTGCCGCGCAGCGTCTCGCGCGGGATGCCGTCGCCGTGATCGATGGCGTGGGCGCTGCGCGCCACCACGACGACTCCGGCCATGACGGCCAGCATGGCGGCCCACTGGAGGCCACTCGGGCGCGCTCCGAGAGCGAACTCGAGCACCAGGTTCGCGGCCGGATAGCTGGCGACGATGGGCGCCACCATGGTGACCGGGCCGCGCGCCAGGCCCCAGTAGAGCAGCAGCGTCGCGACCATGATCCCGACCCCGGTCGCGAGCAGCAACCACCAGCCCTCGGCCCGCCAAGTCAGCGGCTGATCGAGCAGCCAGAGCAGCAACGGCAACACCAGCGAGCCAACCAGCAGCATGCCGAACAGAGCCGCATGATGGCCCATCGCACGGCCGGTGAAGCGCGCGATGAAGTCCGCCCCGCCCCAGCCGAAGGCGGTCAGAAGGCCCCAAAGGGCCGGATTCATGCTTGCCTCTTGTCGCGCAGCTTGCCGATAACCTTATCTTGAGACCAGGAGCGCGGCCGCTGGCCGCGTCGATGGTGCCATCGTCGAAGTGGAGAGCCCGCTGGAGGGCCAACACCATGGCGCAAGCGATGAGCGGAGACAACAGCGAGGTCGTACGCCTCGAGGCGGCCCAGGCTCAGATGCGCCAGCGATTCCTGGGCTGGCAGTGCCGCCTGCGCCAGCTCGCCGTGCGCCAGGCCGATGGCCGGCCGACCAGCGGAATGCGGCCAAGCGTGGGCCTCGAACCCGCTGGAGAATCGCTGGGCGAGATCACCGTTCTGATCGTCAAGAACGAGCCCGAAGAGGTCACCGCGCAGTTCCGCCACCTCGTGCGCAAGACCCATGACCCGGCCGAGCGGCTGCAAGGCGCGCTCAAGCACCTTCAGGCCGCCTACTACCAGCGGCCCCTGGAGTTCGCCGACGAGATGACCGCGCTCTTCGGCCCGGACTCAGCCCTGGCCGAGCGCCTCGTCGCGGCCGGCGCCTGTCGGCTCGACTTCGAGCAGTACCGTCAGCGCTACCGGATTCCCTGCAGCGTGCGCGACCTGCCGGAAGCCGATCGCGCTTTCCAGGCCACCTATTGGCATAACAGCCTGTTCAACCCGAACCTGCCGGCGGGAGTCCGCGTTCTGGGCTTCAAGCCGCACTGGTCGCACGCCGAGGCCGAGCCCGAGGTCGGCTGAGCGACAGGCCCCTTTGTCATCGATCATTCGCCTGCGCGCCTGTCGTCAGTGGCAGGCGGTTTTGCTACCGTCCGCCGGCAACGCGCAGGCCTCCCCGACAACGGCAGAGATTGAGAGTTCCATGATCCGGCTTCTCCTCCCCGTCTTTCTTCTGATCTTGCTCGCCCGCCCGGCCGCGGCCAGCCTCGAGCGTGGCCTCGCCGCCTACGAGGCCGATGACTACGAGGCCGCTTACGCTGCCTTCGAGCCCCTGGCGGCCTCGGGCAACCCGGAGGCGCAATACTGGCTCGGCCGGCTCTATGATGCCGGCCTCGGCGTGGGGAGTAGTCCCGCTACGGCGCTGGATTGGTTCCGCAAGGCGGCCCAGCAGGGCCATCCGGAGGCGCAGAGGGTGGTCGGGATCTACTACGAGGAAGGCAAGGGTATCGCCCGCAGCTATGAGCAGGCGGCACGCTGGTATGCCCAGGCCGTGGAGCAGGGCAATGTCAAGGCGATGCGCAACCTCGGCCTGCTCTACCAGGACGGCCGTGGCGTCGAGCCCGATCCGGAAAAGGCGGTCTCGCTCTATCGCCAGGCCTCCGGCGCGGGCAGCGCCAAGGCCAAGCGCAACCTCGCCTACATGTATTACTTCGGGGCGGGCGTGCGCCGCGACCTCGAACAGGCCGCCCTGCTCTTCTCCGGCGCCGCGGAGGCCGACCTCGGCAAGGCGAAGTTCGACCTCGGCCGGCTATACTATCGCGGCCAGGGCGTCGAGCGCGACGTGGCGCGCGCGGCCGGCCTCTTCATGGCCGCGGCTGAGGAAGGCCACGGCCGCGCCCAGCTCTTTCTCGGCCGCATGCACCTGCTCGGCGAAGGCGTCGAGCAGGACGACGTCAAGGCCTACGCCTGGCTGACGCTCGCCTCGGCCCAGGAGCCGGAGAGCGCCGCCAAGCTGATGGCCAGCCTGAACGGCAAGCTGAGCGCCGAGGAGCGCGCCAAGGCCGAGGAGATCGCGCGGGGCTTTCGGCCGCGGTGAGGGATGGCGGGTGAGGGGTGTCCGGGGGATGTGAGAGGATCTTTCGGTTACGAACTCGGACACCGCTGCAAATCCGCCGTGCGTGCTTCGAGACGCGTCCTAACGGACGCTCCTCAGCATGAGGTGGATTTATGATGGCATTGAGAAAGAACCTCATCCTGAGGAGCCCACGTCAGTGGGCGTCTCGAAGGACACTCGCTGGTAGTCCAGGGTCCGGACGACGTTTCCAGTGGAGAGCTTGCCGCTTGGCCTGTCTCGCCCTGACAGTATCCCTGATTGACACCACGCCCTCGGCCGCGCAATCGGCTGACACCGGATCGAGGCTCGACGCCGTCACCCACGCCGCGAAGCTCGACCCGGCGACACCACATTCCCTCGGCTTGCGCTGGCACGTGGCTGGCGACTCGAACGGCAACGCTACCGTCGCTGTCGCCTTTCGCCGCGCCGGCAGCGAGGCCTGGGTCGAGGCGCTGCCGCTATTGCGCGTGCGGCCGGAGAATCAGCACCCGGTGCGGCGGCGCGACGGCATCGTGCTGTTCGCCGGCAGCCTGCTCGAGCTGACGCCCGACACGGCCTACGAGATCCGCCTACGGCTGCACGACCCGGACGGCGGCGACCGGGAGGAGCGTTTGGCCGCCCGGACCGCGGCCGAGCCCCGCCTGCCCGCCGACCTGCGACGGCGTCACGTGACACCCTTCAGTAACGAGCGCAAAGGCGGCGGCAAAGGCAGCCAGGCCGACCCCTTCAACGGTCTGAAGGCCGCCGAGCGGGCCGCGCGGCCTGGCGACCTTTTCCTGCTGGCGCCGGGGGTCTATCGAAGCTCGCTCAAGATCGGGCGCTCGGGGCGAGAGGGACGGCCGGTCGTCTATCGGGGTCCCGACGATGGCGGCGCGATCCTGGACGGCGATGGCGCCGAGGTGCTGGTCGATGCCTCGGATGCGCGGCACGTCTGGCTACGCGGTCTGCACCTGCGCAACGCCGACACCCTGATCCTCGCCGACCGGGCACGCCACCTCGTGGTTCAAGGCAACCGCTTTGCCGTTACCCGCGCGGGCTACGTCGCCAAGGGCGCCTTCGGCGGCGAGAGCGAAGGCCACGCGATCCTCGACAATATCTTCAAAAGCAACACGGTCTGGCCGCGCTCCAAGGGCATCGAGCACGTTTTTGCCGTCGGCCTCTCGGGTGCCGGCCACGTGATCGCCTATAACCGGATGGAGAACCTGGGCGACTGCGTGCGCGGCGCCTGGGTCGATGGCGGCGAGGCCCTGATGTGGGCCACCGACATCCACAATAACGACATGCAGAGCTGCACGGACGACGGCATCGAGGCCGATCACGGCGAGGCCAACGTCCGCGTTTTCCGCAACCGCATCACCAACAGCTTCGCGGCGATCAGCGGCCAGCCGATCTTCGGCGGCCCGGCCTACATCTATCGCAATGCCATCTACAACACGCTCTATTCGCCCTTTAAGATGCACAACGACACTTCGGGCATGCTGCTGTTCCACAACAGCTCGGTGCGCAGCGGCATCCCTTTCTACATCCGCACCAGCACCGAGCGCGTGACCGACAGCATGACGCGCAACAACCTCTTCATCGGCACCGAGGGTCCGGCCCTGACCTCGACGGCGAAGATGCGCCGCAACGACTTCGACGCCGACGGCTACGGCTGGGTGCAAGGCGCCTTCGCGCTCTGGAACGGCCGGACCTACAACACGGCGCGGGATGCGCGCGAGGCCGGCGCGCTCTATCTTCGACACGGCATCACGGCGCTCGATCCCTTTCGCGTGTTCGACGGCCCTCTGGCCTCGCCGAACCCGGACAAGCGCCACGCCAGCAGAGTCAATCGGCCCCTGCTCGCGCCCAAGAGCAAGGCGGTCGATGCCGGCGTGACCATCCCAGGTCTCAACGCGGACTTCGCGGGCGCGGCGCCGGACCTGGGCTGCTGCGAGCTCGGCGCAGCGCTGCCGCACTACGGCCCGCGCCCGCCCTTCGCGCCATGAAGCGCCGCAGCGCCCTGACGCTGCTCGCCGGCCTCGCCTGGGCGCCGGCCGCCCTGGCACAGAGCGCCGGGGAGACGCGCCGGACCAACGCCAAGCTGATGGCGCTGCCCGGCGGACGCTGGGTCAAGGTCCACGAGCAGAAGGAAGGCGACGCCGTCACCTTCGCCTTTCAGGGCCACGGCGGCAGCGCCTTCGACAGCCGGCGCGGCCGGCTGGTTCTCTTCGGCAGCGACACTCACGGCCTGGACTGGACCAACAGCCCGCTGTTCTTCGAGCTGGAGAGCCTGGCCTGGCATCGGCTCTATGCCAACGACCCATCGGAGAGCTATCGCGTCGAAGGGGGCCTGCCGGTCGCTGGCGCCCGCGGCGATCATCCCTGGGCCATGCATACCTTCGGCGCCGTCGACATCGACCCCGAGGCCGACCGCTTGATCGTCGCCAGCTATCCCGAGCACATGGAACCCGGCCGCTTCAGCGACGCGCTCGCCCACGTCTGGCACAAGGTGCGACGCCACCCGACCTGGATGCTCGACCTGGAGACCGGCAACTGGCGGGCGCTGCCGGCCGAGGCGGTCGCCTTCTTTCCTTATTGCACGCTGTTCGACAGCGACCGCGGGGTGCTGATCGGCTACCGCCACGACGGCGTCTACGAGCTTCGCGGATCGCCCCTGCGCTGGCGCCGCGTGCTGCGCGAGAGCCTGATGCGCTATCACAACAACGGCGTCTACGATCCGCGCCACCGCAAGGCCGTGCTGTTCGGCATGGCCGGCGACAGCAACGACGTCGTGATCTACGACCCGGCCGTGCCCATCACCTACCGTATGGCGACCCCGGGCACGCGGCCACCGAAGGACCAGCACGTGCCGCTCGCCTATCACGCCGGACGCGGCGAGACCGTTGCCCTGGTCGATCGCTTCACGCCGGGCTTCAAGCGCCAGGAGCGCAGCCGCCACCGGACCGAGACCTGGAGCTACGACCTCGGCCGCGATGCCTGGACCCACCACGAAGGCGCGGGCCTGCCCTTCGGGCTCGGCATGAACTACAACCTGGCCTACGACCCGTTGCACGACCTCCTGCTGCTGGTCACCGGCGGGCCCGACCAGCCGACGGCGGTCTGGGCCTTGCGGCTTTGACGGCCGACCTCTGGCGTAATAGGAGTGTACTGCTTTTCTGCGACGAATCAGTCAGTTCCCTCATCCTGAGCCTGTCGAAGGGTGAGGTGAGAGAGCAGAGATCGACTCGAAACGGCGAGGCGAGCCTCTGACGCAAACGTCAACGCCCGGCCTCGCAAAGGCATTTGAACCCGCGCCCCCATCTGCTCTTCAATAGGGCCAACGAAAGACCGAAGGAGGGCGTGTCATGCCCGGACCGCTGCACGGCTATCGCATCGTCGATCTGACGGCGATGATCTCGGGTCCACTCGGGACCATGATCCTGGCCGACCAGGGCGCCGACGTGATCAAGGTGGAAAACCCCCGCGGCGGCGATTTCACCCGCGCGTCCGACAACCGGCGGGGCGGCTTCTCGGCCTCGTTCCTGAACAACAACCGCAACAAGCGCTCGCTCTCGCTGAACCTGAAGGACCCGCGCGGCTTGGCCGTGCTCGAGCGGCTGGTACGCGACGCCGACGTCTTCGTGCAGAACTTCCGCCCTGGCGTCGCCGAGCGCATGGGCATCGGCGAGGCGGCGATCCGCAAGCGCGCGCCCAGTATCGTCTACGTCTCGATCAGTGGCTTCGGCGACCGGGGCCCCTACGCCCACAAGCCGGTCTACGACCCGCTGGTCCAGGCGCTCTCGGGCCTGACCACGGTGCAGGGCGGCTCCGACGAGGCGCGGCCGCGGCTGGTGCGTACCATCGTGCCGGACAAGCTGACAGGGATCACCGCCTCGCAGGCGATCACGGCGGCACTCCTCGCGCGCGAGCGTAGCGGCCAGGGTCAGCACGTGCGGCTGTCCATGCTCGATTCCGTCGTCGCCTTCCTCTGGGGCTCGGACATGGGCAGCCAGACCTTCGCCGAGCAGGAGCTGCCCCAGCAGGAGGCGCAGAGCTTCATCGATCTGATCTACGAGACCGGCGACGGCTATATCAGCGTCGCGGTGCAGTCCGACAAGGAATGGTCCGGCCTCACCCGTGCCCTGGAACGGCCTGACTGGCTGGAGGACCCGCGCTTCAAGAGCCCCGCGTTGCGCCAGAAGAACATCGATGCCCGGCTGGACCTAACCCAGGAAGTGTTGCGCACGCGCAGCTCCGCCGAGTGGCTCGAACGGTTGGAGGCGGAGGACGTGCCCTGCGTGCCGGTGCTGACGCGGCGCCAGATGATCGACCATCCGCAGATCGTCGAGAGCGCGCTGATCGTCGAGAGCGATCATGCCCAGGCCGGGCGCCTGCGCCAGGCCCGGCCGGCGGCCCGCTTCTCCGAGACGCCCGCCGGCATTCGCTTCGGCGGCGTCGAGCTCGGCGCCCACAACGCCGAGGTGCTGGGCGAGCTCGGCTACAGCGCCGCCGAGATCGAGGCCCTGCGGCGCGACGGCGTGATCGGCACGCCGGAAGCGGAGGCGGCCGAATGATCGACTTCTACTACTGGCCGACGCCGAACGGCTGGAAGGTCGCGATCCTGCTGGAAGAGCTCGGCCTCGACTACGAGATGATCCCGGTCAACATCGGCAAGGGCGACCAGTTCGCGCCGGACTTCCTCGCGATCAGCCCGAACAATCGCATGCCGGCGATCGTCGATCACGACGTCGAGGGCACGCCCGTCTCGGTGTTCGAGAGCGGCGCCATCCTCTACTACCTCGGCGAAAAGTCCGGACGCTTCCTGCCGGCCGATCCCCTAGGCCGCAAGGAGGCGCTGGAGTGGCTGTTCTGGCAGACCGGCAACCAGGGCCCCATGGCCGGCCAGCTCAGCCACTTCGTCAACTACGCGCCTGAAGGCGAGCGCTACGGGCGCGAGCGCTACGCGGGCGAATACGACCGCTGCCTCGGCGTGCTGGAGCGCCGGCTCGAAGGCCGCGACTACATCCTCGGCGACTACTCGATCGTCGACATGATCTGCTGGCCCTGGGTGCTGATCGCCAAGCCGCTGGGCCAGTCTTTGGAGGCCTTCCCCAACGTCACGCGCTGGCGCGCCGCGGTGAAGGCGCGCCCGGCCGTGCAGCGCGGCGTCGATCTCGGCAAGGAGCTCCGCCGCCAGGCCCCGCCGAGCGAAGCCGAGCGCCAGGTGCTGTTCGGTCAGACGGCGGAGAGCGTGCGGCAGCGTTCGGGTTAGAGGCGACTAG
>JAKSDN010000222.1 GCA_022360075.1 Kiloniellales bacterium
GATTATGACAACACCGTCGATGTCGACATCGCCAAGGACATCGATGTCAGCAAGGACATGGACTACAACGGCGTCGTCAACATCACCGGCAACATCAACGTCGCCGAGGCCGCGCTTTCGACCGTCGACAACAAGCAGATCATCGATGACAACATCGTCGACGTGCTCGGCACCGATGCGACCCTCAACAACGTCGCCCTGATCGACGGCACCGTGCTCGGCGGCGCCGCCGGTAACATCGGCGTCAACGTCGCGGTCGGCGACAACCAGCTGCAGGAGAACGTGGCCGTTCTCTCCGCGATCGGCACGACCGCCGGCGCCGGCTCGTCCGACGCCGAGGCCTTCAGCATCCAGAAGTCCGTCAACAACGAGTTTGACGACGGGGTCGAGGACGCCGAGGTCTTCAACAACACCCAGCTCATCGGTGCCGTGCTCGCGGCCGCCGACGGTAACATCGGCCTGAACGCCGCGACCGGCGCCTACAACGGGCAGAAGAACGCCCTGGCCATCGCCGCGGTGACCGGCTCGGCCACGCTGTCCGAGGCGACGGCTGCGATCCTGCAGCAGAGCACCTTCAACGACACCTCGCACACGGATACCTCCAACGAGGTGAAGCTGATGGATAGCGTCGCCAACGGCGCGACCGGCAACATCGGCCTGAACCTGGCCGCCGGCACGAACAATCTCCAGCAGAACACGCTGGCGATTTCCTCCGTGCAGTAAGCGCGAGACCCAGCAAGACGCGCTTGGAGTGTGAAGACAGGCAGTCCGGTCACCCAGGCGAGAAAACGAAGACAAGCGGGAGGTCCCGGCCACAAGCCGGGGCCTCTTTGCTGTGGGGAACGTCGCCTGGAGACCTGGTGATGGGACGACCCTGTCCCGGATCGTTACAAGCGGCCTATCCGCCGGACCCTCGTGAAAATCGGCCCTAACTTCTTGTTTTCAGAATCTTTTTTGCGCACGCCTGTAACAGTCCCGGACAGTCGTCCCGAGCTCGCTCGACTGCGGAGCTGTAAAAACACGACTGAATTCGGGGATATTTCAGCCATTTAGGCCAATGGCACAGATATTGCTGAGGAGAAGGACGAGGCAGGAAGCCGGACGTGATGATGCTGGATCGTCAAGGATCGTGGCCCTGCCATGGCAACCAGATCCTTTTTCGGGAGGTTACGACCATGAAACTGAGACATAGCTTGATGGCACTGGCAGGGGTGGCTGCCATCGCTTTGGTCGCAGGGCCTGCTTACGCGCAGACCATCACGACCAGCGCGAGCCTGAACAAGACCTACGACGAAGACGTGGACGTCGATTATGACAACACCGTCGATGTCGACATCGCCAAGGACATCGATGTCAGCAAGGACATGGACTACAACGGCGTCGTCAACATCACCGGCAACATCAACGTCGCC
>JAKSDN010000927.1 GCA_022360075.1 Kiloniellales bacterium
GAGAGGAAGTGATACATCGCCTGCTCGGCGGTCAGCCGCGAAATCGGCGGCAGCACGCCGAAGGCATCGGCGGTCAGCATCACCACATTGGTCGGCAACCCGCCGCGGCCGCTTTCGCTCGCGTTCGGGATGAAGTCGAGCGGATAGGAGGCGCGGGTGTTTTCCGTGTAGCGGTCGTCGTCGAGATCGAGCCGGCCGGTCGCCTCGTCGAGCACGACGTTCTCGAGGATCGTGCCGAAGCGCCGCGTGGTCGCGTAGATCTCCGGCTCCGCCCTCTCGGAGAGCCGGATGACCTTGGCGTAGCAGCCGCCCTCGAAGTTGAAGACCGCGTTCTCGGACCAGCCGTGCTCGTCGTCGCCGATCAACGTGCGGCCCGGATCGGCCGAGAGCGTCGTCTTGCCGGTGCCCGACAAGCCGAAGAAGATCGAGCTGTCGCCGCCAGCGCCGATGTTCGCCGAGCAATGCATCGGCAAGACGTCGCGCTCGGGCAAGAGGTGGTTGAGCACCGAGAAGATCGACTTCTTGATCTCGCCGGCGTAGCTCGTGCCGCCGATTAGCACCAGCCGGCGGGCGAAGTTCACGACGATGAAGCACTCGGAGTTGGTGCCATCCTCGGCAGGATCGGCCTCCAGGCTCGGGGCATGCAGGACGGTGAAACCGGGTTCGAAATCGGCCAGGGCCGCTTGCCCGGGCTGGATGAACATGTTGCGGGCGAAGAGGCTGTGCCAGGGACTCTCGCTCACCACGCGCACCGGCAGCCGGTATTCGGGCGCGGCGCCCGCGAAGAGATCCTGGACGTAGAGCTCGCGGCCCCGGAAGTAGGCCTGTAGCTTGGCCTCGAGGCGCTCGAAATGGGCCTCGGACATCGGCCGGTTGACATCGCCCCACCAGATCTGCTCGCGGGTCGAGGGCTCGTCGACGATAAACTTGTCGTTGGGCGAGCGGCCGGTGTGCTGTCCGGTCAGAACCACCAGGGCGCCGCCCTCGGCGAGACGGCCGAGGCCCTTGGCCAGCGTGTGCTGATAGAGGGCCGGCGCCGAGAGGTTCCAATGGGCCTGCGCGTAGTCGGCTAGCCCATGGCGTTTCAAGCCGTGGCGGCTGATCACCGTTCCGGTATCGCTCACCTGGTCGCTCCCTATGCTCTTTCCCCAGAACCCCTTGAGTTACCCCAAACGGCAGGCCGAGGCCACCAAAGTCTGTGGTTAACGAACAATCCACAACCGGCGGCCCTCCGGCACGGCCGAGCCCGCCCGATGGCCGACGCCGAGACCACGGCCAGGCAGCCCCCAAACCGAAGCCATAAGAGCCTGACTCGATAAGAGCCCTGTGAATTCGATGAGTTGCCATACTTCATTTGTCATCACCGGGCTTGACCCGGTGATCCAGAGGGGCGCCTGGATCAAGCGATGCCTGAATTGCCGGATCAAGTCCGGCAATGACAAGTAAGGAGGGATATCGCTCCAAGCTCTTGTTCTAAAATGGATCAATTTGGGTCAGGCTCTAAGAGGGCTGCGGCGTCCACAATCGTCCCCACCATCTCCGCAAGGTCGACGGTGTGGCAAGCTGCACAGACATCAGCGACGGTTTCGTGGAATGGATCGGTACCGCAGGGAACAGATCGAACCTTGCCGGGCACAAAACAGGAAGGCGCGGGTGATCTCACCCGCGAAGGAGGCTGCAAATGTCCGAGAATGCGGCGAACGCAGGCGCAACGCCCTACGGACGGGGAGAGGCGCCGCTACTGCATCGAAGCGAAGCGGAAAGCCTCAAGCAGCTCATCAGGAAGCTGCGGGCGACCGATATTGGCGGGGCGGGCCAAGGCATGGAGCCACCCCTGGATCCCTGGCAATCTTTGCAATGGATCGCGCGGCTCGCTGGCCTTCCTCGGCGCCGGTTACCGGCAGACCAGTGGTTTCTGCTCTGCGCACGATCGATCCACGCGGCCCTGCCACCGGGCTCCGCTGCGCTGGAACGCTTCCAAGCGATCGAGCGGGAGGTCGAGGTCGATGGCCGAATTGTCGACGACGCGGTGCGATTGCTGCGGCTTCAAATCCTAGCGCTCCTGCAAATCGCCGAAGAGACCGTCGAGCTCTATGTGGTAGCGGGGGAACCTGAAGACATCGATTTGAGGGTTCGCGACTCGATCCGGCGCCAGCTTCTCAGATCCCGACTCGTTCAAGTCGTCGCCGGTCTGACCCTGCTCTTCCTGCTCGGCGGCACTTACTTCGGGTCGACTTTCGTCGAGGGCTTCAACCGACAACTGGCCGACCTCAAGAAAGAACTGAACGGAAAGATCGACACGGTCGGCGGTGAAGTCAACGAGCGGGTCGAGCAACTTAGGAAGACGAGTCAGGAAATGAACCAGCTCGTCGCGGCCTCCAAGGATGCATTCGGCAAACAGCAGCAAGACTTGATAAAATTGGGGAACCAGGCAGCCGAGCAGGTCAACGGCCACATCAGCAAGGTCACCGCCGACATCACGGAGCGGCAGACCCGGTTCGCCAACCAGATTGCCGCGGCCAGTCAGAACATCGCCACCCTGAACGTCGCCGTCCGCGAGGACTTCGAGCGGGTCATCAACGACAAGAACGACGAGCTGACACGGCGCCTGGAAGAGTCGTCGAAGTCCGCCGAGCAAACGGTCATTCGGCTGACCGAGGTCGGCAAGACCGTCGAAGGCCTCGAGGCAGTCGCCGAGGGCCTTAGCCAGTCCCTCGAGAGCCTTGGCACCGCGGCGGCCAAGCTGGATCAGGACGTCAAGGCCCTCGAGACGCAGCGACAGCAGGTGGGCGAGACGTTCGACGAACTCTTCCAACTGTACAGCGGACAACTCGCCGTCGCGCTCGGCACACTCGATCAGGGCAACAGGCTTTACGAGCAGATCGGCATACTGAAGACCAACAGCGAGACGCTTTACGGCGAGTTGCGCGGGACCAAGGCCGACTTCGACGAAGACCTCACCGCTCTACAAGAGGGGCTGGACATCACCGGCGAGAGGTTGACGACCTACGCGCAGTCGGCTGAGACGCTCGGCAGCGCCTTCGCGCAGGCGCGTGAAGCCCTGGAACACCGGATACTGGGGTTCGAAACGACCCTGGCCGACACCACGCAGCGTTTGACGCTGGTGGAGACCGGAGCGCTGCCCGCGCTGGAGACCCAACTCAACACGCTGGGAACCAGAACCACCGGTGCCGCTGGACGGCTCGACGCCTTGATCGAGCAGGTCGATGGCTATCAAAAGGAGTTCACCGACTCGCGCGCGACTATCGCGGCGACGACTCTGGCGGCGACCACGCTCGGCAATGACCTGACCGAGGCGAAGCGGATCGTGCGGGAAAGCGACGAAGGCTTGAAGGCTCAGTCGACCCGCCTCGAGGACCTGGAAGCCGAGCTGGCGAAGCTGAAGGCTCGTTCCGTTGGGGCGAGTGCCAATTTCGAGCGACTCGAGACCTCGGTCGGCTCCGCGCTCGAACGCGCCGAGACACAGCTTTCAGAAGCAGGCCCTCTGGTGATCGAGTCCCAGAAGCACAGGCTCGCCATCGGCAAGATCTTGACGCAGAGTCAGATCGATCAGGCAGAGATCGCCCGACTAAAAGGCGTGCTCGCCGGACGAAGCGAATATCTGCTCAAGGAATGGGACGGGTCGGACGGCTCGTTACGAGGCAGAATCAACGAGATCCGGGGCGAGCTTGAAGATCGATACGGCGAAATCCTGTCTCTCATGGCGCAGATCGACGGTGACTTGGCTGTCTTGGAAGGAATGCTCGAAGCGTCCGACACGAAACCAGACTAAGCCCAAATCGGACAAAGGGCCGGCGACCGGCCACAGGCCGAATGATCGACGGGTAGGAGGAGCGGTATCCGGATAGCTTTCCTGCGCGCCTTGTTTCCCAAGCCTGGGTGTTGTCGATACCTAGCCGTACTGTCACGTGCACATTGAAGTCCCGCGAGGAGGCTCAAGTCTTCGAGCTCACGGGTTCCTTTTCGACTCAGGCTTTTGGGATCTGAGTCGATCTCGCCGCAGTCTTTCAGCCCGTCAGCTTCTCGATCGTGCGGGTCGTCGAGTGGCCGTCCTCGAGGCGGGCCAGGACGACCTGACCGCCGTAAGAGCGCACCAA
>JAKSDN010000259.1 GCA_022360075.1 Kiloniellales bacterium
CGCCACCAAGCGCCGCAAGATCGACTCCATCATCAAGGGCTAGCACGGCCACTCCGGCCTATCCGTCGCGGCCGGCGACGAGCGCTTCTCCAAGATGTTTCTCTCCGACCGGCCGGACGAGTTCGTCGCCGTGCCGTTCAACGACTTGGACGCCATGGAGGCGGCCTTGCGCGGCGGCGATGTGGCCGCCGTCATCCTGGAGACGATCCCTGCGACCTACGGCTTCCCGCTGCCCCGTGAGGGCTATCTCCGGGGCTGCAAGGCGCTCTGCGAGAAGTACGGCGCCATGTACATCGCCGACGAGGTGCAGACCGGGCTACTGCGCACCGGCGAGATGTGGGGCTGGCAGAGCTACGGCGTGCAGCCGGACATCTTCGTGACCGCCAAGGGCTTGAGCGGCGGCATCTATCCGATCAGCGCCGCGGTGGTGAACGAGAAGTGCGGCGGCTGGCTGCACGAAGACGGCGCGGCCCACATCAGCACCTCGGGCGGCGCCGAGCTGGGCTGCGTGGTCGCCCTCAAGGTCCTGGAGATCCTGCTGCGCCCGGAAGTGGTCACCAACATGCACGCGGTGACTGCGTTCTTCGCCGAGGGCATGGCCGAGATGATGCGCCGGCACGGCGACATCTTCGTCGGCGTACGCCAGAAGGGCGTGGTGCTCGGGCTCGAGTTCGATCACCCCGAAGGCGCCGTCTGCGTCTCGCGCGCTCTCTACGAGCATGGCGTTTGGGCGATCTTCTCCTCCCTCGACAAGCGGGTGCTGCAGTTCAAGCCCGGCGTGCTGCTGAGCGCCGATCTCTGCCAGGAGATCCTGGATCGCTTCGACGCCGCCATGCCGCGCGCCCGCGAGCTGCTGCAACAGATGCCGAAGGCCGCGTGACATGCCCGAGACCGCTGCCATGCCCCGGATGCAGGTTCCCGACGCGGTGCTGGAAACGGCGCGGCTGAAGCTGGACGCGGCCCGCTGGGCGGCGGCCAAGCTCGCCCGCCTGGACCGCGCCATGACCCTGAAGATCGCCGAGGCGGTGGCCGCCGCCGGGCATGCGAAGGCACGCGACTACGCCGAGCAGGCCGTGCGC
>JAKSDN010001157.1 GCA_022360075.1 Kiloniellales bacterium
CGCAGCCCCGCGGCTTCGCTGGGCGGCGCTTTTTCTTCCGTGATTGCTTGAGCCATGTGAGCGTTCGATCCGGCGTCGGCACGCCGGTCGAAGGAGGAACCCGGCGCGTCCGGGTCAGGCTATCAGAGTCGCTTCTGGCTCGGAAGCGCGCTCTCGGACGCCCCGTCGGCGGCCGGCGCGGTCTCGCCGCCGCCGTCGCTCAGGCGGCGCGCCGCCTCGAGTCCCTCGGGCATGCCCACGACCACGACGGTCAGCGCCTCGGGGTCGTAGAGCCGGCGGGCGACGCGCTCGGCGTCCTCCAAGGTGACCGCCTCGATCAGCGCGTTGCGCTCGTTGATGTAGTCGATGCCCAGGTTCTCGAGCTGAATGCCGACCAGGATGCGCGCGATGCGCCCGCTGCTGGAAAAACGCAAGGGGTAGGAGCCGGTCAGGTAGGTCTTGGCGTCCCGCAGCTCCTCGGCGGTCGGGCCCGACTCGGCCATGCGTCGCCATTCGGCCCGCATGATCTCGATCGACTCGGCGACGGCCGCATTCTGGGTGGCCACGCCGCCCATCACCAGCCCGGCATGGTCGAGAGGGCTGAGATAGGAGTAGACCGAATAGGCCAGGCCGCGCTTCTCCCTGACCTCGCTGTAGAGACGCGAGGAGAAGCCGCCGCCGCCCAGGACGTAGTTCACGATGTAGGCGGCGAAGAAGTCGGGGTCGTCGCGCTTGAGCCCGGCATGGCCCATGGCCACGACCGATTGCGGCACGTCCTGCTCGACCACCAGGAACTCGCCCGTCGCCGCCGGTGTGATCTCCGCGACCACGGCCGAGTCCGCCGTCGCCGGCAGCTTGCCGAAGCTGCGGTCGAGCTGGCGCGCCAAGTCATCGGCCGTAATGTCGCCGACGACGGCCACGACCAGGCCCTCGCGCACCAGGCGCGCGGCGGCGAAGCGGCGGAAGTCCTCGGCGGTGAGTGCCTGGACGCTGTCGATCGTGCCGTTGACCGGCCGGGCATAGGGATGCTCGCCGAACAGCAGGCGGCGCAGCGTGCGGCTGGCGATGCGGCCCGGGTCGTTCGACTCGCGCTTGAGCATGCTGAGGATCTGGCCGCGGATGCGCTCCAGCGGCTCGGGATCGAAGCGCGGCTCGCTGACCGCCAGGCGCAGGAGATCGAAGGCGGTGTCGGCGTTCTCGGTCAGGGTCTGCATCTCGCCGCGGAAGTTGTCGAGCCCGGCATCGAAGGAGAGGCGAATCGACAGCGACGCCAGGCGCTCCTGGAAGGCCTGGGAGTCGAGCGGTCCCGCGCCCTCATCGAGCAGGCCCGAGGCCATATTGGCCAGGCCCTCCTTGCCGGCCGGGTCGAGCGCCGCGCTGCCGCGGAAGGCGAACTGCACCGAGATGATCGGGTTGCTGTGGTCCTCGACCAGCCAGGCCTCGACGCCGCCGGGGCTGATGACGCGCTGGACCTCGACCGCCAGAGCCGTGGAGGCCGGCAGGACGAGGATCAGGACGGCGAGGGCGAAACGCGACAGGAAGCGCGGAGACATGGCGGAGTCCTTAGCGGGAGCGCGAGGTGATCGAGGCGGCGGATAGGCCGTCATGACAGGCGATCTCGACAGCATTTCGGGTGTCACCCCCGGGCTTGACCCGGGGGGCCAGAGAGGCCCCGAAACCAGACAAGGCTGGCAGAATTTTCAAACGACTACATCCGTCGGCCTGGATGCCCGGGTCAAGCCCGGGCATGACATTCCACTCTGAGGACAAACGATCGCGGAGCATGCATCGCCTGAGAGAACGGAGTCTCAGCATGGATGCCATCATGCCCTAAGACGTCGGCTTGGGCAGCAGCACACCGGTCACCGAGCGGCGCGCGTCGAAGACGGCGCGCGCGGCGGCGTTGACCTGCTCGGCGGTCACCGCCTCGATGCGCTCGGGCCAGCTCTCCACGTCCTCGACGCTCTGCCCGGTGGCGAGCGAGCGGCCGAGGATGTTGGCGCCGGTCGACAGGCTGTCGCGCGCGTAGATCGCGCTCGAGCGCATCCGCGTCTTGGCGGCCGCCACCTCCTCTTCGGTGACGCCGCTCTCGAGCAGGGCCTCGATCTGGGCGCGCAAGGCGGCCTCGGCCGCGTCCAGCTCGATGCCGGGGCGCGGGGTCACGTAGAAGCGGTAGTTGGTGAGATCCACGGAGCCCGCGCCATAGCCGCTGCCGGCCCCGGCCGCCACCGCCTGCTCGACCACCAGGCGGCGATAGAGCCGGCTGGTCGTGCCGCCGCCGAGAATCTCGTCGAGCACCTGGAGCGGATAGGCGTGCTCGCTCGCCCCGGCGCCGTAGCTCGGCGCCAGATAGTCGATCCAGAGCGACGGCTGGCGCACGCGCGGGCTCTCCAGGGTGACCCGTCGCGGTGCGAGTTGTTTCGGCTCGCTCGGCCTCACGCGGTCCGGCAGATCGCGCGCCGGGATCACGCCATAGTACCTCTCGGCAAGCCCTCTGACCTCCTCGGCGGTGACGTCGCCGGCCACGACCAGGATGGCGTTGTTGGGCGCATACCAGCGCTCGTAGAACGCGAGCGCATCCTCGGTCGTCAGGCCGCGCATCTCGTGCTCCCAGCCGATGATCGGGATGCCGTAGGGATGATTGAGGAAGAGCGAGGCGGTGACCATCTCGCTGAGCTGGGCGCCGGGCTCGTTGTCGGTGCGGCTGCGCCGCTCCTCGAGGATCACGTCGCGCTCGGGATCGACCACGGCGTCGCTCAGGCGCAGATTGGCCATGCGGTCGGCCTCGAAGCGCATCATGAGCTCGAGCCGGTCCTTGGCGATGGTCTGGAAATAGGCCGTGTAGTCCCAGCTCGTGAAGGCGTTCTCCTGCCCGCCGTTGCGCGCGATGATCTCTGAGAACTCGCCGGGCGCCATGGTCTCGGTGCCCTTGAACATGAGATGCTCAAGGAAGTGGGCGATGCCCGACTTGCCCGGCGGCTCGTCGGCGGCGCCGACCCGGTACCAGACCATGTGGGTGACGATCGGCGCCCGGCTGTTGGCGATCACCACCACCTCGAGCCCGTTGTCGAGGGTGAAGGTCTCGGGATCGAAGACCTTGGCCGAGACTGGGGCCAAAGCCGGCGGCGCGAGCGACGCGGCAAGCGAGATCGCACCGACGGCGAGCGTCGCCGCCAGCCGCCTTGGATGAAAGGAAAGCCTCATCGAGCCTCCTGACTGGGTCGCCGAGCGCCCCCGACCGGATCGCCGCAGGCGGAGTTAGGGCATTAACCCTATGGCTTCCCTATATGGGCCCTCCGTCCCAAGCGGCAAGCGGCGCGGCGCGGACCATCAAGCGCTCGTGAAGCTTGCGGCGAACATGGTTAACGGAAGCTTGCCGGGAGTGAATTCGCGGCACCGGCCGACACCACTCCTCGACTGTCACCCTCGGGCTTGGCCCGAGGGTCCATGGCAGGGGCCTAGACCGGGACGGCGCGACATGGGCCCGCTGTCTCCGCAACGACCACGACTGCTCGAGTCAAGCCCGAGCACGACATCCTTTTTGATCGCGGCCTTGGCGCGTCTTCTTGGATCGAGCCCGGCAACAACGGACCGCAAGGACGAGCCTAGAACAGATCCTCCAGGATCGCCTTCTCGCGGCGTTCGATCGTCGGTGTCTCGCCGGTGCCGACAGGCCGGCCGAGCGCCTCGTTCTCGCGCAGGCGCGAAGCTTCGGCCTCGGCATCGATGACCACGCCGGGCTTTTCTTCCTCGCGCCAGAACACCAGGTAGTCGATGAAGTCCTGGTTGTCCTCGTTGATCTGCTCGGTCTCGCGGTCGATCACTTGGCGGATGTCGGCATTGCCGCCACCGGCCCCGGCCGCCGTGAGCAGGGCGCGCTCGCCGCGCGAGCGACGGTCGGAAGGATCGCGGACCTCGAAGGCCTGCTGCTGCCCGTCGGCGCGGAACACCGCGGTCCTGGCCTGCTGGGTGGCCGTGCCCTCCTGGGGCCGGGCCACGCCCGGCTCGGGCGGCCGTAGCGTGAAGTCCGGCGGCAGGCTGAGCGGCGCGCGCGAGACCACGCGAAACTCATCCGGCGCCTGCTTGCCGAGGCCGAGCTGGCTCTTGATTCCATCGACGTTGCCGCAACCCGCCAAGGCGAGGCCCGTCGCGAGCGCAAACGAGCGCCAAACTACTCTTGTCCCCCACATCGTCCGGATTCCCTTTACCGGTATCCCTTTGTAGATCAGCGCTCTTTTTTAGCGCTGTCATCGTCGAGGAACAAGCCGTCGATCAGCAGCAGCACGACCCCGACCGTGATCGCGCTGTCGGCGAGGTTGAAGGCTGGCCAGTGCCAGCCCGCCACATGGAAGTCGAGGAAGTCAACCACGCCGGGCCGCAAGATGCGGTCGATCACGTTGCCGATCGCGCCGCCGACGATCAGGCCGATCGACAAGGCGAGCCAGCGCCGCTCCTGGCGCCGCAGCCAGATCAGCAGGCCGGCACAGACCGCCACGGCCAGCGCGCTGAGAACCCAGGGCCGCCAGGCCGACTCGCCGCTGAACAAGCCGAAGCTGACCCCAGTGTTGTACGTCAGCACCAGGTTGAAGAACCCCGTCACCTCGATCACCCGCGGTGGCTGCATGACCACGGCGAGGATCCACCACTTGCTCAGGTGATCGAGCAGGATGACGAGGATGGCGAGGCCGAGGGACAGTCTCATTTAGAAAGCTCATGGGCTACTTGTCGGGAGACACAACGAGCGCAGCAAGACCGCCGTGCGTCCTTCGAGACGCGTCCTAACGGACGCTCCTCAGGATGAGGTAAATCTTTGGTGGCACGAAGAGAAGCCCTCATCCTGAGGAGCCCGCGACAGCGGGCGTCTCGAAGGACGCACGACGTCATTCCAACACACCTGTTAACCCTTCACCTGCCCTGACTGCCAAGTCTGGAACCGAAGCTACTGCGCGGCTGCGCCTAGGTGCTGCACCGCGTCGGCGCAGCGCCCGCAGGTTCCCGGCGCCTCGGGATGGGCGCCGACCTCCGGCAGGATGCGCCAGCAGCGCTCGCACTTCTCGCCCTCGGCCGCTCCGACCCGGACCGCGACGCCCGGCACCTCTTCCAGCGTGAAGGCGCCGTCAGGCGCCGCACCTTCCTGTAGGGTCAGCGCCGAGGTGATGGCGATTTCGGCCAGGTCGAAACCCTCGACCGCGGCGCGCAGGCCTGCATCCTCGATGAAGACCTGCGGATGGGCCTGCAGCGACGAGCCGATGCGCTTTTCGGCACGCTCCAGCTCCAGCGCGCCGGTGACCACGCGGCGCAGCTCCCGGAGCTTGGCGATACGGGCCGCCAGCGTTTCGTCGCGCCACGCGGCCGGCACCTCGGGGAAGAGCCGCAGGTGCACGCTCGCCGCCACGCCGTCGGCGCCGGCCTTCGGGTTGCGCGCCCACCAGGCCTCCTCGGCGGTGAAGCAGAGGATCGGCGCGAGCCAGGCGGTCAAGTGGTCGAACAGCAGGTCCAACACCGTGCGGCAGGCGCGCCGCACCGGCGAGTCCGGGCGGTCGCAGTAGAGCGAGTCCTTGCGCACGTCGAAATAGAAGGCCGAGAGGTCGACGGCGCAGAACTGATGGAGCTGCTGATAGATGCTGTGAAAGTCGAAGTCCGCGCAGCCCTCGCGCACGATGACGTCAAGCTCGGTCAGGCGGTGCAGCACCCAGCGCTCGAGCGCCGGCATCTCGGCCAGGTCGACGCGCTCGGCCGGGCTGAAGTCGGCCAGGTTGCCGATCAGGTAGCGCAGCGTGTTGCGCAGCCGGCGATAGGCATCGACCTGATAGCGCAGGATCTCCGGCCCGACGCGGACGTCCTCGGCGTAGTCCGAGGCGACCACCCAGAGCCGCAGGATGTCGGCACCGCTCTGCTCGATCACCTCGGCCGGCAGGACCGAGTTGCCCAGCGACTTGGACATCTTGTGGCCCTTCTCGTCGAGCGCGAAGCCGTGGGTCAGCACCGCCTCGTAGGGCGCGCGCCCGCGCGTGCCGCAGGACTCCAGCAGCGAGGTGTGGAACCAGCCGCGGTGCTGGTCGGAGCCCTCGAGATAGAGCGAGGCCGGCCAGGCGAGCTCGGGCCGGGTCTCGAGCACGAAGGCGTGGGTCGAGCCGGAATCGAACCAGACCTCGACGACGTCCATGATCTGCTCGTAGTCCTCGGCCTTGTAGTCGTTGCCGAGGAAGCGCTGCGGCTCGCTCGAGAACCAGGCGTCGCCGCCCTCTTCCTCGAAGACCTGGGCGATGCGCTCGACCACGGCCGCGTCGCGCAGCGGCTCGCCGCTCGCCTTCTCGACGAAGATCGGCAGCGGCACGCCCCAGAGCCGCTGGCGCGAGACGCACCAGTCCGGACGCTGCTCGATCATGGAGAAGAGCCGATCGCTACCGGCCGCCGGCACGAAGCGCGTGTCGCGGATCGCCTGCAAGGCCTTCTCGCGCAGCTCGTTGGTCTCCATGGAGATGAACCACTGCGGCGTGTTGCGGAAGATCAGCGGCGCCTTGGAGCGCCAGGAATGGGGATAGCTGTGGGTGAGCTTGCCGCGCGCCAGCAGCTTGCCGGCTTCGTCGAGGGCGGCGACCACCGCCGGGTTGGCATCGCCCGGCTTGCCCTTGTCGGTGTAGACGAGCGTGCCGGCGAAGAGCGGCACCGAGGCGACGAAACGGCCCTCGCCGTCGATCGTGTGCGGCACCGGCAGGCCGTGCTGCTGGCCGAGCTCGAAGTCGTCGGCGCCGTGGCCGGGCGCGATGTGCACGAAGCCCGTGCCCTGGTCCATGGTGACGAAGTCGGCCGGATAAAGCGGCACATCGAAGTCGTAGCCGCCCTCGGCCGCCGGAACGCCGCGCAGCGGATGAGCGGTGCGCGTGCCCGCCAGTTCGGCACCCGCGAAACGCGCGAGTACGCGGTGGCCTTCGATGCGGGCGTCCTTCAGCACCGCCTCGAGCAGGGCCTCTGCGATCACGAGCTTCTCGCCGGCAACGGCGCGACTCTCCTCGCCCGGCCGCTCGATCTCTACAACCAGGTAGGTCTCCTCCTCGGCGAAGGCGATCGCGCGGTTGCCGGGGATGGTCCAGGGCGTGGTGGTCCAGATCACCACTGCCGCCCCCTCGAGCTCGGGCCGGCTCGCCGCGACCACCGGGAAGCGCACCCAGATCGTGGTCGAGACATGGTCGGCGTACTCGACCTCGGCGTCGGCCAGCGCGGTCTTCTCGACCACCGACCAGAGCACCGGCCGGGCGCCGCTGTAGAGCCCGCCGTTGAGCAGAAACTTGCCGACCTCGCGCACGATCTGCGCCTCGGCCTCGAAGGCCATGGTGGTGTAGGGCCGCTCCCAGTCGCCCTCGACGCCCAGGCGCTTGAACTCCTCGGTCTGCACGCCGACCCAGTGGGCGGCGAAGTCGCGGCACTCGCGCCGGAACTCGACCGGCGGCACGGCGTCCTTGTCGAGGCCCTTCTCGCGGTAGGACTCCTCGACCTTCCACTCGATCGGCAGGCCGTGGCAGTCCCAGCCCGGCACGTAGTGGGCGTTCTTGCCGAGCATCTGCTGCGAACGGTTGATCACGTCCTTGAGGATCTTGTTGAGCGCGTGGCCCATGTGCAGATGGCCGTTCGCGTAGGGCGGGCCGTCATGCAGGATGAACTTCTCGCGCCCGGCCGAGGTCTCGCGCAGGCGCTCGAACAGCTTCATTTCCGCCCAGCGCGCCAGAATCTCCGGCTCGCGCTTGGGCAGGCCCGCGCGCATCGGGAAATCGCTGCGCGGCAAGAACACCGTCGATCGATAATCTACAGTCATGGCTGAAAGGCTCTCGCTGCGGCGCGGAAACGCCCGCTGCTCTCCGATCCCGGTCAGCCGCGCCCGGCCGAACACACGCACCGCCGCAGGCGGCGGGCCTTTCTGGCGCTATAGCACGGATCGGAAGGACTAGCGGCGGGCATTCCACGCAAACTCCTGCACGGTCAAGACACACGAAAGGCAACGGCCCGGCAACCCATTGGGCGCTGGGGTGCTGATTCGTATGGCCTGCGCGTTCAGGTGCCGCGTGTACATGGGCCGGGAAGATAGCCAGGGGGTGGGAGGGGGTCAAGGAAAGCGCCGGGATCATAAATTGTCTAGATTGACAATTTATGATCCCGAGGCCAAATACACTCGGTCGCCACAGAGCCCGAAGGCCTGATGCCACGCCCCAGCCTCAAGAACGTCCGATCGAAAGAGATCCTGAGAGCCTTCGCCGCCTGCGTCGCGCGCTTCGGCCTCGAGGGGGCGACCCAGGAGCGCATCGCCGAAGCGGCCGGGGTCAAGCGAACGATCCTGCGGCACTACCTCGGCAACCGCGACGCCATGATCGAGGCCCTGATCGATCACGTCGCGGCCGACTTCGACGCTCAGACCGCGATGCTGGTGGCCGCGCTGCCGGCCGATAACCGCCTGAGCGCCCTGCTGGACCTGCTGTTCGGTGCCGCGCCCACGACGGCGCCGGAGAGCATCCTGGTCTTCCAAGCGCTGGTGGCGGCCGCCGAGCGCTATCCCAAGGCGCGGCGGGCACTGTGGGACTCGACGAGCCGCTTTGCCGCCGCGCTGGAGGGCGAGCTGCGGCGCGCCAATCCCGACGCCTCCGCCACGGCGCTTTCCGACGTCGCGCTGGGCGTGATGGGCATCTACTTCAGCGCCGAATCGCTCGCACCGCTCGAGCCGTCCGGCGACTGGCGCGCGGCCTCCCGGCGCGCCGCCGAAAGACTCATTGCATCGTTAAAGGAAGATTGATGGATCTCTTCCACCGCAGCTTTTCGGATTTCGAGATCTACGCGTGGGAGGAACTGCTCGGCGATTGGTTCTTCGTGGCGTCCCTCGCGCTGTTGCTGCTCGAGTTCACACGCCTGCTGCTGAAGAAGGCGCTGACCTGGAAGGTCGCCGGTGACACCGTCACCAACTTCATCACCTACGCCGCCTTCATCGGCCTCTACTACGGGCTGGCAGGAACCTTCACCGTCGCGACCTTCTACTATTTCCATGAGCACTTCAGCCTGACCCAGATTCCGACGACGCTCGGCAGCGTCATCCTCTGCGTCGTGCTCGCGGATTTCGTCTACTATTGGGAGCACCGCTTCATGCACAAGGTGGGCTTCGGCTGGGCGACTCACACCGTCCACCACAGCTCGCCCTACTTCAACATCTCGGTCGCCTACCGCTTCGGACCGCTGGACGGGCTGGTCCCGGTTTTCTTCCACCTCCCGCTGGCGATCGCCGGCTTCAATCCGCTGGTCATCTTCCTGGCCGAAGCGGTGGTCCAGCTCTACCAGACCGCCCTGCACACGGAGCTCGTCGGCAAGCTGCCCAAGCCGATCGAAGCGGTCATGAACACGCCGTCCCACCACCGCGTCCACCACGGCAGCAACCCGCAGTATCTCGACAAGAACTACGCCGGCATCTTCATCGTCTGGGACAAGCTCTTCGGAACCTTCGAGGAGGAGCGGGAGAAGGTCGTCTACGGCATCATCGATCCCATCGAATCGGTGAACCCCTTCGTCGTCTTCTTCCACGGCTTCACCCGCCTCGCTCATCAGGTGACGGCGGCGAAAGGCCTCGGTGCCAAGCTCGGCTGCTTGCTGCGGCCTCCTGGATGATCGCAGGGTCTTAAGCGCTTCCTGCTTGTCTTCACACCACAGGCGCTCTCGCCGCTGCGCGGACTCGGTCTGAAAACCTCTTCTTTTTCGGGCATAAGCATTTCCACCCATATCCCAATGGTGGTATTATCATTTGCATACACTCGACCTGTTGGCGCTGGATTAAGTAAGCCACTGATCAAACGCACAGCAAAGACAGATGCCGATTATGCTAAAAGCGAGATCTTATCGGCTCTTGCTGCGTGCCGAAAAAACGCTCGCTCGTGTTACCCAATGGCACGCGGAACATCATAGGACGCAGCTGGAAAGCTACTTCCACGACACGACTTTGACCGACGGCGATACCGCCGGTCGTAGCCTTGTCCTCTATGCCAATACTATCGGGGAATACAACGCCGTTTCATCGTTCACTTCTGCCTACTTTGACCACTGGCCGAACGACAAACTCGTGGTGCTCGTGTCTAGTCGGCGATATTTTGACGCCATTGCACGCTCACGTCCCAATGTAAACGTCGGCGTGTTGAATTGGCGGTCAACCCATTTGCATGATGCGTTCCTACAACGGACAAACCCGCGTTTCCTGGTCATTTCAGAGGCGCCTTGTCTGAACGGTTTCTTACCCCCTTATCCGCTCGGGCTGTTGGCCTCCTGCTTGGTTCATGACCTGCCAGTCTATGTCGTAAATGCCTGCAGATACGAACGCACCCCTCTTTCCCGGTTGCAAAAGATAGAAGACATATGCTTCGGAGACTTGCATGAGAAGGCGATCGCCCAGTGGTTTGCACCATCCGAGAGCATGGCAGCGCAGTTGGTCGACATAAGTGTTCCCAGGCAACATATTACAGTCGTTGGAAATCTGAAATTTGGTAGTGCGCAATCAAGGAAGTGCACAAACGATACAATCGCGCGGAAGAAGAACATTCATGCCTTTCGTCAGTCGAGGGATGGCCCGATTTTCGTCGCCGGCAATGTGAGTGAAATGGATGAGCAGCTCATAGTCTTTAGCGCATGGCAAGAAATCCGCAGCAAATACCCGCTTTCTAGATTGATCATAGCTCCACGATATTTGCAGTATGAGAGAGCTATGTCGGATCTTTCCCACTTCTTGCAAAAAGAGGGGGTCAAGTATGGATTGTGGAGCAAGGGAGCGAAGGCAAACGAGGGTGTCGATGCATTGATCCTCGATACCTATGGAGAATTGTTCGATTTCTATGGAATCGCCAGCCTTTGTTATGCTGGGCGAAACCATGGTGTCTTGGAGTCGTTGGGTCAGGGTAGGCCAACCTTGGTTTGCACTCAATGGAATGAGAGTTCCGGGAACTTCGAGATCTATCGTCGTCTAGTCGAGGCGGGTGCTTTGATTCAAGTGCAGGATCCGGCGGAGCTTGGTCGAGTCGGACTACGCGTCCTCGACGACAAGACGTTCAGGCAGACGTGTATCGCCTGCGCTCAGTCCGTCATAAATGCGGAAAAGGGTGCCGGGGTCCGGACTTTAAAGTTCATCCAGACGGATTGCAGGGTAAAGCCCTAATGCAAGGGCAGACTGAGCCGCACTGGGCGCGCTGAGCCAAAGTTCTCGTGTCAGCTCTGCCGCTCGCAGCTCACCCCCTCCAACAGCAACCTCACCTTTCCGAGCAGCGCCTCCGGCTCGTAGGGCTTCTTCAGCAGGAAGCTGTCCGCGTCCGCCGCCCCGCCCTCGAGGCCGGGGATCTCGGCGTAGCCTGTGGTGTAGACGACCTTGACGGCCGGCTGCAGGCGCTTGGCCGCCTCGGCGATCTCGGCGCCGTTCATGCCGCCGGGCAGGACGAGGTCGGTGAAGAGCAGGTCGAAGCGCGCGCCGGACTCGAGCCGCGCGAGGGCCGACGGCCCGTCGGCGGCGGTCACGACGTCGTAGCCGTTGATCTGTAGCAGGCTCGAGGAGACCTCGCAGAGATCCTCGTCGTCCTCGACGACGAGGATGCGCCCGGCCCCGTTTGCGCCCGCCGGCGCCGTTTCCCCGGCCTCGGGCCGCGCCGGGGCCTCGAGGGAGCGCGGCACGTAGAGGGTGACCGTCGTGCCTTCGCCGGGCGCGCTGTCGATGGCGACGTGGCCCTTGGACTGCTTGGCGAAGCCGTAGACCATGCTGAGCCCGAGGCCGCTGCCCTGCCCGACCTCCTTGGTGGTGAAGAAGGGCTCGAAGGCGTTCTCCTGCACCTCGGCCGACATGCCGATGCCCGTGTCGCGCACGGCGACCTTGACGTAGTTGCCGGGCGTCACCTCGTCGCTGCGCTCGGCATAGGCCCGGTCCAGGGTGACGTTGGCGGTCTCGATCGCGAGGTGGCCGCCCTGGGGCATGGCGTCGCGCGCGTTGATCGCCAGGTTGAGCAGGGCGTTCTCGAACTGGTGCGGGTCGATCAGCGCGGGCCAGAGATCGCTGTTGCCCTCGTAACGCAGCTCGATGGTCTCGCCCAGCGTGCGCCGCAGCATGTCCTCCAGCCCGCCGATCAGCGCACCGACGTCGGAGGGGCGCGGCGAGAGCGACTGCTTGCGCGCGAAGGCCAGGAGGCGGTCGGTCAGGGCGGCGCCGCGCTCGACGGCGCGCTCGATGCGCTCGACAAAGAGCTTCAAGTAATCGTCGCCGACGCTGCTGCCGAGCAGCTCGGCGCTGAGGCGCACCGTCGCCATCAAGTTGTTGAAGTCGTGGGCAACGCCACCGGTCAGCTTGCCGATCGCTTCCAGCTTCTGAGCCTGCTGGAGCTGCTGCTCGGCGCGCTTGCGTTCGGTGATATCGACGATGGTCGCCTGGAGCGCGGGCTCGTCCATCCAGGAAATCACGCGGACCTGCATGTTGAGCCAGATCTCCGTGCCGTCGCGGCGCAGGCCCTTGCTCTCGTGGTCCGCCGGCCAGCGCTCGCCGCGCAGGCAAGCCTCTTTGAGGGCAACGAGACCCTCGCGCTCCGCCGGCGGGCAAAGCGAGAGCGTGGACTCGAGCGCTATGATCTCGTCCGGGCTGGCGTAGCCGAAGATCCTGGCCGCGGCCTGGTTGGCGTAGAGCGGCTTGAAGTCCCGGTGCAGCAGGATGCCCTGGATCGAGCCGGCGACGAGGTCCCGGTAGCGGGCCTCGCTCCGCCGCAGGTCCCGGGTCAGTGCCGTCAGGTTATCGCGCTCCTGCTCGAGCAGCCGCTCGGCCTGGCGCCGGCTCTCCACCTCCTCCTCGACGATCCGGCGGTGACGGCCGGCACCTTCGACGGAGTAGGCGATGGTGAAGGTCGTGAGCGCGCAGACCGCCAGCAAGCCTTGCAGATGCATGACGGCATCGATGGTGGCGAAGCTGGCGAAGGGACCCTGGCCTTGCGTCGCGAACCAGATAGCGACGCAGGCGATGAAGGCGAGCGAGAGGGAGGCGCCGCGAACCGTGAAGCGGACGGCCGCCCAGGCCAGGGGCGGAAAGAGCAGGTAGAGGCTCTCGCGGCTGTCGACGGCTTCCGGAAGGCTGGCGAACACGAGGTAGGCCACGCCGATCGTGACGGCCGCCAGCAGGACCGCCTCGGCGGCGCGCGGCGCTTTCAGCTTCATCCGGTCGCCGACCTCCGGCAGCCAGGCAAGAAGCGCCGGCGCGATCAGCAGGAGCCCCAAGGCGTCGCCGAACCACCAGATCCGCCAATAGTGCAGGTAGTCGATCTCAGGCGCGCCGAGCCAATAAACCGCCGCGCCCAGGAAGGCAGCGCACACGGCCGCCGCGACGGGCGCGCAGATGACGAAGAGGAAGAAATCGCCGATCGTGTGAAGGCGAACCGAACCCTTCAGGAAGTGCCGGAGCAGCAGCGCCGCCGCCGTCGCCTCCAGCGCGTTGACGCAGGCAAAGCCGAGCGCCGAAAGCAACGGGAACGCCGGCACGTCGGCGACGACCTCGGCGATCCCAATGGCCAGGATGAAGGCCCACCAGGCACGCGGCGGCGACAGCAGGAGCGCGCAGAGCAGGACGGCGTTGGGTGGCCAAAGGACGGAAATGCCCTCGGGCGGCACGCCGTAGGCGACGCCCAGCGCCGCACCGAAGTAGTAGCCAAGGCCTACCACCGCCGGGGCCGCGAGCAAACGCAGCGTTCCGAACCTGGTATCCCCGTCTAACGGCCAAACCGAAGCGTTCATGCGCCTTTTCGATATGGCCCTCGCCCCGGCGGCGAATTTACCAGGATTCTGTAGCACCTCAAACGGTTTTGATACGACGGCCAGGTAGTAAATCTGGCAGAGCTCTACACGGGTAGCGCTAGCCCCGCTCGGGCGTGGCGGCCATGAAGGGGCTGGCGGGCCAGCTCGCGTCCCACTGCTCGTAGGCCAGGCTGGCGCTCGCCCGGCGGCAATCCTCGGCCATCTGGGCCTTCAGCGCCTCGAGACTGTCGAACTTCATCTCCGGACGCAGGTAATCGACCAGGGCGACGCGGATGTGGCGGCCGTAGAGGTCGCCCTCGAAATCGAAGAGATAGGCCTCGAGCAGGGGCCGCTCGACCTCGAACATGGGACGCACGCCGACGTTGGCCGCGCCCGCATGCCAGAGCGTGTCGGCACCGCGGTCGATGCCGGCGCGCACGGCATAGATCCCGTAGGCCGGCAGCAGGATCCCCTCGAGCGGCACGTTGGCGGTCGGATAGCCGAGCTTGCGGCCGCGCTTGTCGCCGTGGCGCACGCGGCCTTCGATCTCCCAATAGCGGCCGAGCAGCAGCCCGGCCCGGGTCGGGCTGCCGGCCTTCAGGTAGTCGCGCACCAGGGTCGAAGAATAGGGCTCCGATCCCGGCCCCACGACCCGCTTGAGCCCGGTCACGGTAAAGCCCTGGGAGCGGCCGATCCGCTCGAGCAGGTCGACGTCGCCTTGGCGCTTGTAGCCGAAGCGGAAGTTCTCGCCCACCACCACGTGGCAGACGCCCAGGCCCCTGACCAGGACGTCGTTGATGAACTCCTCGGCGCTCACCCCCGCGAGCCTGCGGTCGAAACGCAGCACGACCAGCAGATCGACGCCGAGCGCCTCGATCAGGCGCGCCTTGATGCGCAGCTTGTTCAGACGAAAGGAGGGCTGATCGGGCTGAAAGAAGGAGCGCGGATGGGGCTCGAAGGTGAGCACCGCGAGCGGCGCATCCAGCTCGCGGGCGAGCCGTCCCGCCTTGCCGATGACGGCCTGATGGCCGCGGTGGATGCCGTCGAAGTTGCCGATCGCAACCACGGCGCCCCGCAATGCCGGGGGCACCTTGTCGACATGCCGGATGATGCGCATGGAGCCTCGGACCTGGTTCGGCCCTCAGGCTAATGATGTCGCGCGGACAGGCAAGGCCGGCTACTGGGCGGCCTGCACCTCGACCGGGCGGCTGGCGACCATGAGCATCGCCTCGCCCTCGACGGCGACGCGGTCGTCGACCGAGCAGACGGTCTGCAGCGACACGCGGCGCTTTTCCGGATCGACGCCGGTGATGGTGGCGCGCGCGATCACGGTATCGCCGATGCGCACCGCCGAAAGGAAGTTCAGGGACTGGCTCAGATAGATGCAGCCGGGGCCGGGCAGCCGCGTGCCCAGGACGGCCGAGATGAAGCTCGCCGAGAGCAGGCCGTGGGCGATGCGCTCCTTGAAGATGGTCCGCTGCGCGTAGTTCTTGTTCAGGTGGATCGGGTTGGTATCGCCGGAGATCCCCGCGAAGGTCACGATGTCCGTCTCGGTCACGGTCTTCGTGAAGACGTCCGTCATGCCGACGCTCAGGTCTTCAATGTAGTAGCCATGCAATTCCTGCATTACCTGCCCCTCTGGCTGATCCCACTCCATATCGAGCGCCGCGCCGGCTTTGTGCGATGCAGCATATATTGCGGCGCACTGTAACGGAGCGGCAACAGCTCGACAAGATGCTCCTCGCCGAAGCCGTGCCCTGCGTCCTATCCCTACACGCCTCAGATTAATTAATTGGAATCAATATAAATATCTCCGGCCAAGTCAGCTTGTTCGCGTGACCGGGGAGAACTGCGGCAGTCTAGGCGACCGGCGTTAAGTTTCGGTTTCGGCTTTGCTGCTTTGCCGCAGAATCGGCGCCGCGCGCCGCGCCGCAGCGAGTCGGCCCGTCAGCCGCCCTGCGGTAGGGGGCCCCGGCGCTCGACCACGTGGCTGGCCTTGCGCACCTCGCCGATCGCGGCGTCGAAAAAGCGGTCCATGCGCCCGCGCATCTGTGGCGAGAGCGTCAGCAGCTTCGAGCGCGCGTCCTCGGGATTGTCGGATTCGACCAGGATTCCCTTGCGTATCGCGCCCTCGACGTATTTCCCGGCGGTGTGGGCGCTGCGAATCGCCTTCATGAAGCGCAGGGCGTCGGTCTTGCGTACCGGCCCTTCCTGACGCCAGATCTCGGTCAACAGGTCCCAATAGGCCGCGGAATAGAACTCGGGATCGCCTTCGAAGACCGTCAGCCAGAGCGGCCCGATCTGGTCGATCATCTCCAGATAGACGCGCCTTTGGTCCGCGTTGTAGCGCAGTGATTCAGCCATTCTGCCCCCATCTTGGCCGATTCGCGCGGGAGCATAGCAAACCTGCCCCAAGGTTGCAGCCAATCGTTCATACATATCTGTATGCATATTTGAAAAATAACTTGACTTCAATATTGCATGTAATTATTTGTCCAATCGGGCGGCGGGATGGCGCCGCGCGACGGAAAGAAACGGAGGTTCGAGCGATGGAACGCCGAAACGCCAAGCGAACATCCTTGCTGGTGGTCGTCTTCGCCTCGGTCTTGGCCGCAGGTTGCGCCAATTCGAGTTTCGAGGACATCGGCACCAAGCGCGCCGTCGGCGGAGTCACGGGCGCCGCCCTGGGCGGCCTGCTCGGCTCGCAAATCGGCTCCGGCACCGGGCAACTCGCCGCGACCGCGGCCGGCGCGGTGCTCGGCGGCCTGCTCGGCAGCGAGGTCGGGCGTTCCCTGGACGATGTCGACAAGCTGCGCGCGCAGCAGGCTCAGGTGCAAGCCGCCAGCGCGCCGGTCGGCCAGACCATCGTCTGGAACAACCCGGATAGCGGCGCGCGCGGCAGCGTGACGCCGGTGCGCGACGGCACCTCGGCCAGCGGCGAATACTGCCGCGAATTTCAACAGACGGTCACGATCTCTGGCCGCACCCAAGAGACCTACGGCACCGCCTGCCGCCAGCGCGACGGGAGCTGGCGCGTGGTCTCCTAGGCAACCGGTTTCCTAGCGGTCCGGCCCGCGCCGCGGCTCTGTGCATTTCCAGCTCCGACCTCCGCACAGAGGCGCGCCGCCGACCGATCCGCCGCTAGGCGCCCAGGGCCCCTCCCCTCTCCGACCCGCGCCAAATCCGGGGAGGGGCCCAACGGGCCCCCGACGGTCATCGATCGTCCGCTTTCGAAGAGTTCTTCCTGCCTTGCCTCCCTGTCCTTCGGGCCGGCCCGGTGAAGCCACCGGACCGGCCCTTTCTCTTGCACCCGACGCTGTTCCTTTTCGTGCCTAGGCGACTCGGAAGGACTACGGCAGACTCGGCCCGCTCTTCTGGCAGCGCAGGCGCATTGCCATGTCGGACCGCAAGGCCGCGATTTCGATCCTGCTCGCTGGCGTCATCGCCTTTCTGCTCGGCGCCTGCGCCGGCGCGCAAGGGCCGTCCTTGAAGGCGCAGTTCGGCGGCCTGCCGAAGCCGCCGCCGGACCAGGGGCGAATCTACTTCTATCGCACCGATTTCCCTTGGATGGTGGCGGTCGAGCCAGACGTGATCGTCAATGGCCGCAAGGTCGGCACGGCGCAGTTCGACCGCTTCTTCTACAAGGACGCGAAGCCGGGCCGCTACGAGGTCTTCCTGACCAGCGATCCCGACAAGCCGGTCTACTTCACCGTGGCCCCCGGCGAATCCCGCTTCGTGAAGACCGTGGTCCGCTTCGCCTGGACCGGCACGAAGCTGACTCCGGCGATGATCGAGGCGGAACGCGGTCGAAACGAGGTCGAAAACCTCAAGACGACGCCGCCCGCGCCGGCCGAGTGACGCGCCCTTCCTGGCCGGCATGGTGACGCTAGGCTCCCCGGCCCGGGCATCGGCCTTCACACTATTTTCGCTTCCGAAAATCGACCCAAACAAGGTTATACTGCCGGACCTGCGGTTCGGAACGCCCCCAAGAGCGGCGGCGGACCGCACGTCGCAGCTCGAGGGCAAATGGCGTGACATCCCAGGCGCAACGCCGCCAACGCATCCTGGAACTGGTGCGCCGCCAGGGATTCGCCTCGATCGAGGCGCTGGCGCAGGAACTCGACGTCACGCCGCAGACCATTCGCCGCGACATCAACGCGCTCTGCGACTCCGACCAGCTCCGCCGCTATCACGGCGGGGCGGGCTTGCCCTCCTCCGTCGAGAACCTGGCCTACACGACGCGCCAGGTGCTCTACCTGGAGGAAAAGCAGCACATCGCCCAGGAACTCGCCTGTCACATTCCGAACAGGGCCTCCCTGTTCATCAACATCGGCACCACCACGGAAGAGGTGGCCAAGGCCCTGCTGGACCACGACGGGCTCCGGATCATCACCAATAATCTGAACGTTGCCAGTATCTTGAGTGGGAATCCGGCGTTCGAGGTGATCGTCGCCGGCGGCGTCGTGCGCAGCCGCGACCAGGGAATCGTGGGCGAGGCGACGATCGATCTGATCCGGCAGTTCAAGGTCGACATCGGCATCATCGGCATCAGCGGCATCGACGCCGACGGCTCGCTGCTCGACTTCGACTATCGCGAGGTCCGCGTCGCCCAGACCATCATCACCAACTCGCGCCAAGTCTTCCTCGCCGCCGATCACAGCAAGTTCGGCCGAAACGCCATGGTGCGCCTGGGTCAGATGTCTCAAATCGACGCGCTCTTCACCGACCGGCCGCTCTCCCCGCAAATGCGGCGCATGCTCGAGGAAGCCGAGGTGGCGATCCATGTCGCAAAGGCCGGCCGCCAAGCCGCGGAGTGACGAGTCGAGCTCAAGAACGGCGCGATTTTCGTTTTAGAACGCATGCGCGCCAAAAATTTTCGATTGTGAATATTCCGATTTCGAACTACGATCCAAATCAGTCCTGAGGGAATTGCGATCCAAGCGCTCCCCGAGGGCCAAGGGACGTCGAGAAACGTTCCCAAAAACGGGCGGAGCAGCGGCCGGGTCACACGGCCGGCACACGGGGAGGAACGCCATTGGCTGGTCACGAACCAGTCGATCTCCTGGTCATCGGTGGGGGCATCAACGGTGCCGGCATCGCGCGCGACGCGGCCGGCCGCGGCCTCCGGGTGGTGCTCTGCGAGCAGAACGATCTCGGCAGCGCCACCTCGGCTTCGAGCACCAAGCTGATCCACGGCGGCCTGCGCTACCTCGAGTACTACGAGTTCCGCCTCGTGCGCGAGGCGCTGATCGAACGCGAGGTGCTGCTGCGCGCCGCCCCGCACATCATCTGGCCGCTGACCTTCGTGCTGCCCCACGACAAGGGGCTCAGGCCGGCCTGGATGGTCCGGCTCGGCCTGTTCCTTTACGACCATCTCGGCGGCCGGGAGCGCTTGCCGGGCTCGCGCGGCCTCGACCTGCGCCGGGAACCCGTCGGCGTGCCGCTCAAGGACACGCTGCGCAAGGCCTTCAGCTACAGCGACTGCTGGGTCGAGGATTCGCGCCTCGTCGTGCTGAACGCGCTCGACGCCGCGGAGCGTGGCGCCGAGGTCCTGCCGCGCACCCGCTGCAGCCAGGCGCGCCGCGTGGACGGCCTCTGGGAGGCGCGGCTGACGCCGGCCGAGGGCGGGCCGGAGCGCATCCTGCGCGCCCGCGCCCTCGTGAATGCCGCCGGTCCCTGGGTGAGCGAGGTCATGAGCCAGATCGCCGGCGGCAACGCGCGCAGCAGCCTGCGCCTGGTTAAGGGCAGCCACATCGTCGTCCCGCGGCTGCACGACGGCGAGCAGGCCTACATCCTGCAGCACACCGACCGGCGGGTGATCTTCATCATTCCCTACGAACGCCGCTTCTCCCTGATCGGCACCACGGACGTGCCCTACGACGGCGATCCGACCCAGGTCCGCATCACCGAGGACGAGACGGCCTACCTCTGCGCGGCGGTCAACCGCTACCTCCGGCAAGAGCTGCATCCGCGCGACGTGGTCTGGAGCTATGCCGGCGTGCGGCCGCTCTACGACGATGCCAGCGAGAGCGCCTCGGCGGTGACCCGCGACTACGTCTTCGACATCGACGCCAGCGAGGGCCGGCCGCCGCTGCTGTCGATCTTCGGCGGTAAGATCACGACCTATCGAAAGCTCGCCGAACATGCCCTCGCCAAGCTCGACGAGGCCTCGGGGCGCCAGACCGCGGCCTGGACCCAATCGGCGCCTCTGCCCGGCGGCGACATGCCCGACGCCGACTTCGAGCGCTTTCTCGAGACGTTGAAGCGGGAGCGGCCCTGGCTGCCGGCCGAGCTTGCCCGCCGCTATGCCCGTGCCTACGGCACCCGGGTCACGCGCATGCTCGATGGCATCCAAGGTCTGGATGACTTGGGCGAGGCGCTGGGCGAGGGGCTTTACGAGGCGGAGGCCGATTACCTGGCCAGGGAGGAGTGGGCGCGCTGCGCCGACGACGTTCTCTGGCGCCGCTCGAAGCTGGGGCTGCATGTCGACGACGCCGCGAAGGCCCGCCTTGCCGCCTGGTTCGACCGTCAGCAGCGCCCGACCGGGAGCAGCAAGGCGGCCGTGCAATGACTCGACGATTCCACTCGATCTCCCGAGGCAGGGACGAAGCGTCCCTTCCCGACGGCGCCTGCTCCGAGGCCTGGCCCCGAGCGAAGGCCCGTCTTACCCGTGCGGCCCCAAGCGATGGCCAACCGCACGCAGAAGCCCGCAGGGCCCGGACGGAAGCTGCGCCCCGTCCCGGCAGCTCAGAGAACTGGCGCAACCATGGAGGAATGCTGATGTCAATCCGATACACACTGCCAGCGGCAGCGCTGCTGGTAGCGGTCGGAACGGCCCCCGCCCTCGCGGACATGGCAGCCGCGGAGCGCTGGGTCGATTCCGAGTTCCAGCCGTCGACCTTGTCGCGGGACGAGCAGCTCAAGGAGATGGAGTGGTTCATCAAGGCCGCCGAGCCCTTCAAGGGCATGGAGGTCAACGTCCTGTCGGAGACGATCCCGACCCACTCCTACGAGTCCGAGACGCTGACCAAGGCCTTCGAGGAGATCACCGGCATCAAGGTCAACCACCAGCTCCTCGGCGAAGGCGAGGTCGTGCAGGCGGTGCAGACCCAGATGCAGACCAACCGCAATCTCTATGACGCCTACATCAACGACTCCGACCTGATCGGCACGCACTCGCGCCTTCAGCTCGCCGTCAACCTGACCGACTGGATGGCCGGAGACGGCGCGGACGTCACGCTGCCGACGCTCGATATCGACGACTTCATCGGCAAGTCCTTCACCACCGGCCCGGACGGCAAGCTCTACCAGCTCCCGAACCAGCAGTTCGCCAACCTCTACTGGTTCCGCTACGACTGGTTCAGCCGCGCGGACTTCAAGGCGCAGTTCAAGGAGATCTACGGCTACGACCTGGGCGTGCCGGTCAACTGGTCGGCCTACGAGGACATCGCCGACTTCTTCACCAACGACGTGAAGGAGATCGACGGCGTGCGAGTCTACGGCCATATGGACTACGGCAAGCGCGCGCCCGATCTGGGCTGGCGCTTCACCGACGCCTGGCTGTCCATGGCCGGGGCCGGCGACGTGGGCCTGCCCAACGGCAAGCCGGTCGACGAGTGGGGCATCCGGGTCGACGGCTGCCGCCCGGTCGGCGCCAGCGTCAGCCGCGGCGGC
>JAKSDN010000796.1 GCA_022360075.1 Kiloniellales bacterium
ATGGCGCTATGCCTAGCGCTTGTTTCGTTAAGGGAGGCCTAAACACATGAAGATCCGAAGACAAACAGGGATAGTCGAGTCTGGTAGTAGGTACATCTTCCCAAACTCGATCGCCTTTGGGCCCGTCGACCCACTCGGCGCGTCAGCCTTCTGCTTCGGACAGGTCCTCGGCGGGCAGCTCGACCATCTCCCGGAAGGCCTCGAAGGCAACCTCGGCCGATTCCGTCAGATGCGCCTTCAGCTTGCCGAAATCGCGATCCCCGCTGGCCCGTGCCAGGGTCGCCTTGAGCCCGTCGGGGAAAGCTGATTCATCGAGCGCTTCGCTCGCCGTCAGGCGGAGCAGCATCTGCACCTGACGCAAGAAGTGGGTGGCCTCGATCAGCCGCTGTGCGAGGCTGGCGCCCATGAGCCCGGCGCTGCACAGGTTGGCGAAGCAGGCCTCCGTGGTGCGCGCCAGCATCTCCGGGCGCTGTGCGCCGTGGGCGAGCTGCAGGTATTGAGCCAGGAAGTCGAGGTCGACCAGACCGCCGCGCAGATACTTGATGTCCCATAGGTTCTTGGCGGGAAACTCGTCCTGGATGCGGGCCCGCATCGCGGCGACGTCGCGCAGCAGGCGCGCCTCGTCTTGGGGCATCGTCAGCAAGGCCCGCACCTCGGCCTCGATCCGCTCGGCCAAGGCCCGATCGCCGATCACGACCCGGGCGCGGGTCAAGGCCATCCGCTCCCAAGTCCAAGCATCTTGGCGGTGATAGCGCTGGAAGCCGTTGAAGCTCGTCGCGATCGGCCCGGCGTTGCCCGAGGGGCGCAGGCGCATGTCGATCTCGTAGAGCCGCCCTTCGGCGGTGAGCGACGTGATCGCCGCGATGAAGCGCTGGGCGAGGCGGGCGAAGTACTGGGTCGGGTCGAGCGGCTTCGCGCCGTCGGAGGCCGGCGTGCCTTCGGGCAGATCGTAGATGAAGATCAGATCGAGGTCCGAGGAGGGTGTCATCTCCTCGCCGCCGTACTTGCCGAGTGCCAG
>JAKSDN010000723.1 GCA_022360075.1 Kiloniellales bacterium
CCGGAAGGCCATGAGGACTTTCTCAATCCCGTGGGAACCGGGCCGTTCCGCATGAAGGACTTCACGCCGGGCAGCGGATCGAGCTTCCTGCGCAACGAGAACTATTGGAACGCTGAGCAGGTTTACCTGGACGGGATCGAGCTGATCGGCGTTCCGGACCCCGCGAACCGGCTGAACGCCGTGCTGTCCGGCGATTTGCATTTCGCCATGACCGCCGACGTCACGGCCCTGCCGCTGCTCGATCGCTCCGATGTCGCGGAAAAGCTCTACGCACGCGCGGGGCAGTGCGCCGGCATCATCATGCAATGCGGTCAGGCGCCGACCGACAGCTTCGACGTTCGTATGGCGATGAAGTACCTCCAGGACCGACAGTTCGTCCTCAAGAACGTCTACAAGGATTTCGCCCAGGTCGCCAACGACCATCCGGTATCGCCGACCGACCCCATGTATGCGGCCGATATCCCGATCCGTCCCTATGATCTGGACCGGGCGAAGTTCCACCTGAAGAAGGCCGGCCTGGAGACGCTGTCGGTCGATGTCTACGTTGCGCCAGGCATTGGCCCTGGTGTCCCCGAACAAGCGCTGACCTTGCAACAGACCGCCGCGCCGGCAGGCGTGACGGTCAACGTCAAGCGCGTGCCGGGCGAAGGCTATTGGGGCACGACCTGGCGAAAGCACCCCTTCACGGCCTGGCACATCAACATGCGTGCACGTTCCGATCACCTATGGAGCTACATCCTCAAGAGCGACGCTGCGCTCAACACCACGGACTACCGCGATCCGCGAATCGACGATCTCCTGCGCGCCGCCAGGGCCGAATTCGACGTTAAGAAGCGCAAGCAGCACTGGCACGATATGCAGCTCATCGTCCACGAGCAGGCCGGATACCTCATGCCCTGCTTCCCGGACTACCTTCATGCGAAGGCGACCGCATTGCAGGGGGTCCGGGCTCATCCCGCCGGCGGGACGAGCGATTTCCTAAACGGCGAAGGCTGGTGGCTCTCGGCCTAGAGTCAAACGGCATCCAAGGGAAGGCTCGGTCATGATCAGACTGGCGCTCAGAAGGCTTGTCATGGGGGGCTGCACGCTGCTCCTCGTGGCAACGCTGGTGTTCGTCGCGACCGAGCTGATCCCCGGCGATGCGGCATTCGCCTTGCTTGGCCAGGGCGCGAGCGAGGAGGCGCTTGCCGCAATGCGCGAGCGTCTCGGGCTCGAACGCCCGGCACTCGTCAGATACGTCGAGTGGCTAGGACGGACGATGTCGGGGGATCTCGGCACGTCGTTCGGGACCGGCACAGCGGTAGGGCCTCTGGTCGCAGAACGCTTCTGGAACACCATTCGCCTGGCGGCATTTGCGGCACTGTTGGGCATGCCGGTTGCGTTTCTTCTTGGCGTCGCCTCCGCAATGCGGGCCGGCTCAACGCTCGACCGCAGCGTTGGTACAGTCGCGTTGACCGTCGTGTCTTTCCCGGACTTCTTTGTCGGACTCGTTCTCGTCTTTCTGTTCGCCGTACAACTCAACCTATTTCCTGCGATATCGATGGTGCGGGCAGGCCAATCAGGGAGTGCTTTCCTTTGGGCTAGCTTCCTTCCGGCCCTGACGCTCGCCTTGGCGATCGCCCCACATCTCATCCGGATGACGCGTGCGGCGATCATCAGCGGTCTGACGAGCGGCTATGTCGAAATGTCGATCCTCAAGGGCGTCTCGCGCAGTCAGATCATCTGGCGCCACGTCTTGCCGAATGTGCTCGGGCCGCTCATCAGCATCTCGGCGCTGATCCTTGCCTACTTCGTGGCCGGGGTCGTTGTTGTTGAGACGGTCTTCGCCTTTCCGGGCCTCGGTCGCCTGATGGTCGATGCGGTTGCGACCAAGGACACGCCCCTTATCCAAGCCTGCGCGCTGCTTTTGTCGACCGTCTATGTCGTCATGAACACGCTGGCGGACGTATTGGCTGTCATGAGCAATCCCCGCCTGAGGGACAGATGATGACGTCACACGACTTGGCCGTAGCTTCCCTTCTTCGCGGGGTGACTGCGATGCCGCTTAGAGCAGGGATCAGCGCCGCCGTCCTGGCGGTCCTTGTGTTGGCCGCCTTTTTGGCGCCGCTCACTGCGCCCCACGGTGAGGCCGAGATCCTGTCCCACGTGAGTTTCGGATTTCCGGCGGAGGCGGGGCCGCTTGGGACGGATCATCTTGGGCGCGATCTCTTATCGCGCTTGCTCTACGGCGGGCGTTTCACACTTTTCCTGGCGCTTGTGACGACGTGCCTTGCGTTTCTGTTTGGCGTGAGCGCCGGCTTCACCGCGGCTCTGATTGGGGGGGTGGTCGACGAAGCCGTGAGCCGGATCGTGGACGGTCTCTTGTCGTTCCCGTCTATCATCCTGGCGCTGCTCATGATTACGGCCTTGGGCAACTCCATTCCCATCTTGATCGTCACCGTTGCTCTGATCGAGGCGTGTCGGGTCTACCGGGTCGCAAGGGCACTCGCGCTCGACATCTCCGTTCTTGAGTTCGTCGATGCGGCGCGGGCCCGGGGGGAGGGAGTGGCATGGGTCGCGGCGCGGGAGGTGCTGCCCAATACGACTGGCCCTTTGTCGGCTGAATTCGGACTTCGGTTCACCTACGTGATCCTCTTCGTTTCGGCGCTGTCCTTCATTGGGATCGGGGTTCAGCCGCCGACCGCCGACTGGGGTGTGATGGTGCGGGAGAATGCAAAGGGCCTGCTATACGGTTCTTCGGCGGCGCTCCTGCCGGCGGCTTGCATCGCTGTGGTGACGATTGCCGTCAACTTGATCGTCGACGCCTTCACGGACCGGGATCGGGAAGCGCGTGTCCCGGAAATGTTGCCGTGAAGTCGCTGGTCGAGGTGAAAGGTCTGGTCGTCGAGGCACGGGCATCGTCGGGCCATAGGGTCCAAGTGCTGGATGGCGTCAGCCTCGTCATAGCACCCGGCGAAGTGGTCGGGTTGATCGGCGCTTCGGGTTCCGGCAAGTCGACCCTGGGATTGGCGCTTAGCGGCTATGCCCGTCCGGGTGCCCGGATCGTTTCCGGGCAAGTTCTATTCGAAGGCCGCAGCATTCTCGACCTAATGCCACGAGAATTGAGGCTACTGCGTGGCCGTGAGGTCGCTTTTGTGCCGCAGAGTGCCGCGGCGGCGTTCAATCCGTCCCGGACGATCAACCGGCAGGTCACAGAGACCACCGTGTCTCGAGCATCGGCAGACCGGGCGGACGCCACGCGCCTTGCGCAGGGGCTCTACCGGGATCTTGGATTGCCGGAACCGGATCGGATTGGCCAGCGCTATCCGCACCAGTTAAGCGGAGGGCAGCTCCAGCGCGCCGCGGCCGCCATGGCCTTCGCCGGCGGGCCCAAGCTGATTGTCTTCGACGAACCGACGACGGCCCTCGACGTGACGACCCAAGTCGGTGTGCTGGCCGCCTTTCGCGACAGGACGCGGGCGTCGCGCATCGCGGCCGTCTACATCTCGCACGATCTTGCGGTGGTCGCTCAGATAGCAGACCGCATCGTCGTCATGGAGCACGGTCGCGTGATCGATGAGGGGCTCTGCGCGGCGGTTATCGCCCGCCACGCGCCCGCGAAGCCGCCGGTACCGACCGTAGCGACGACCCGGAGTTCGGTGGACCGGGCGGAGCCGCTTGTGGTCGCCAGAGACCTGAGCTTTCGCTATCCGCGCAGCAAAGAGCACGCCGTTTCGGCGGTCGACCTGGCCGTTCGCAGAGCGGAGGTCGTCGGTCTTATCGGCGAATCGGGCTCCGGCAAGACCACGCTGGCGCGTATCGTTGCCGGATTGCTACGGCCCGCAGGCGGCGAGGTTCGGCTGCTTGGGCAGCCTTTGTCGGCGCTCGTGTCTCAACGGTCTGAGCAGGCCCGGCGCGCGATTCAGATCGTATTTCAATCGGCGGATGTCGCGCTTAACCCGCGTCATACGATCAAGGACATCCTCGGTCGACCACTTTCATTCCTGCGCGGGCTCAAAGGTGAAAAGCGCGCTGAAGAGATCCTGCGCCTGCTCGCCCTTGTCGAGCTACCGGAGGACATGGCCAATCGCTTTCCCCGACAGTTATCCGGCGGACAGAAACAGCGGGTCAACCTCGCCCGGGCGCTGGCTGCCAAGCCGGACCTCGTAATCTGCGATGAGGTGACGTCGGCACTCGACGCGCCGCTGCGGGTGCGAATCGTCAATCTCCTACGGCGGCTGCGCGAGCAGGAAGATCTCGCGATGCTTTTTGTCACGCATGACCTCTCGACTGCGGCGGACTTCGCCGATCGTATCGTCGTCATGCACAAGGGCTGTATCGTCGAGGAAGGGCCGACGGCACAGGTGCTCACCAACCCGTTGCATCCCTATACGGAGATGCTCGTCCGTTCGATTCCGGAAGCCAAGGCGGGCTGGCTGGATGCGGCGTTGACCGGGCGCAGGGTCGAAGAGGATCGCGAGACGGAAG